>CAMNLN010000051.1 GCA_946543025.1 uncultured Verrucomicrobiota bacterium | reverse complement strand
GGCGTTCACTCGACAGTGACATCGGCGAGGAGTTCCAGGCGGTCGGCCACGTAGACCATGCAGTTCACCCAGTCGCTGCCCTTGCGCGAATCGAAGTAGGTGGGGATCGTACCGTCCGCGCGCTGGTGGCGCGTAATGTTGTCGGCGAGCGCCTTGGCCTTTTCGAGGTAGAGGCCGTTACCGGTGGACTTGTACGCGGCGGCGAACGCGCCGATCATGTCGCCCATGGAGGCGTCGATCGGCGTGTAGTAGTCGTACTGCTCCAGGGCGGTGGGCGTCTTCCAGTTCTTCCAGTCCATGTTGTGGATGGGGTCGCTCCACACGACGAACTGGTCCTCGCACCAGTCCACGAGCTCGCATCCTTCGGCGACGCGCCCGAGGGCGAAGAGGCGGAGCGCGGTATCTGCGGCGACGCCCTTCTGGAGGTTCTTGTAGGGCGGCATCGGGTCCATGTCCTCGAACTGCCCGTCCCAGTTCCAGGTCTTCATCGGGCCGTCCAGCACATAGGCGAATGCGCGGTCGCGAACAGCCACGAGATCCGGCGCGATGGAACGCGCCGGGGCAAGACCTGCTGCACGGTCGAAGAGGCCGAGAATGTAGCGGCCGGGCACGATCCGGTTCGCGCGCACGGGCGAGCCGTCCTTCTCGCATACCTTGAGCGGCCACGTGCCGTCCGCGCCTTGAAGGTGTGCGTAGGTGCGCGCGATGGCGAGCGCGGCGGCGCGGTATTTCCGGGAATCCGCGCCGTGACCGGCGCGAAGCAGGACATCCGCGAGATCGAGGTAGGCGAGCGCGGCGTGGGCGGGGTAGAGCAGCATGTTCTGCCCGGCGTTCTTCACCGCCACGTCGCGGCGGTCGCCCCAGTAGGTGGGCGGGAAGTGCGCGAGCGGCGCGTCTGCCGGCTGGCTGTGCGCGATCAGCCAATCCGCCATCTTGCGGGCGATCGCAAGCGCATCGTCCGCATCCTGCGGCGACGCCTTGGCATGGCGCACGAGCGCGCGGATCATGGAGCCCATGATCTTCGCGGGGTAGCAATAGAGATCGTAGCCTTTCGGTGGATCGTCGCTCGCCTTCCAGCCCTGCACCTGCAGAAGGTCGTAGACGGCGGCATAGACCTTCCGCGCCGCCTCGCGGTAGCCGCACGCGCCCTTGGGGTACGGTCCCTGGAACACGGCCGCGCGGTAGAAGGTGCGCTCGCCCGAGCCTTCCACCTTGAGCGTGTAGTAGCCGGGCTTCAGCGAATCCCAGATGTCGGCTGGAAGGGGAGACCACGGCTTGAGGGCGGTCCAGGAATGGCTGGGAGGAACGCGCTCCTGCGCGTCCGCAAGGGTGAATTGATATTCCTTTGCGCCCTCCACCTCTTTGAACTCGAAGGCGGGCGGGTGGATGAACGCCTTGGCGTGGGCGTTCCAGAACGGGCGCACGCCGGGTACGCCCGCGCGGATCGGCGTCTTCGCGTGCTCGCGCGCCGCGACGTTCAGCCGCGCCCAGTCCGTCTCGCCCTGCGCGGCCACGGTCGTCAGTATCAATGCCCAGAACAATCTCGTCTTCATTGTATCGTTCCTTTCGCTTCACACCTTCAGATAGATCTGGCGGCGGTGGAGGAAATAGAGCAGGCCCCAGCACGTCGCGATGTAGGCGACCGCGGAGGCGACGCCCTCCCACGGCGGCGGGAACAGTCCGGCGAGGCGGCCGAAGATCAGCTTGCTCGTGCTGGAGAGACCAAAGATCGGCTGGGCGAGGTAGATGGTGATGGCGTTGAGGCCGATGATGCGGAAGAAAAGAGTCCGCCGCCACCACCGCTTCACGTCGATCAGCCAATGGAAGAGGGCGAACATCGCCACGGAATAGGCGCCGACGAGCAGCACGAACGACGGCGACCAGAGCGGCTTGGAGACGGGAAACGACCAACGTCCGCAGCCGAACGCCACCAGGCAGCCGAGCGCGGCGAGCGCAACGGCGGAGGCAAGAAGAATTGCCGTCCGGCAGTTGCCGGAGAGCCGGTCACGCGTCGCGCGCGTGAACTCGCCCGTGAACATGCCGAGCATCGCCGTCACGGTCGCCGTCAAGGTGCTGAGCAGGCCCTGATTCTCGATCGGCAGCTCGGACGTGCCCGGGCTGATGCGTCCGAGCGGCACGAGTAGGGTGCGGTCCAACCAGCACGAGATGTTGCCCTGCGGCGTGAAGACGTCGGCCGACGTGAAGCCGGGCGCCGGCACGAAGAGGTTCAGCGCCCAGTATCCCAGCAGGATCCCGGCGGCGACGCCGACGCGCGTGCGGACGCCGAACGCAAGGAAGAGCCAGGATGCGCAGGCCCACGAGATGCCGATGCGCCCCAGCACGCTGCCAAAACGGAACGGCGTGCCCATGAAAAAACGCTCATAAAGCATCCCCAACAGAATGAGCGCCGTCATGCGGCGGAGCGACCTCCACGCGATCTGCGCCTTTGTGCGCCCGCGCTCCAGCTGCTTGGCCATGGAGAACGGAAAGGAAAGCCCGGCGATGAAGATGAAGAGCGGGAAGATCGTGTCGTGGTGCGTAAGTCCGATCCACGGCGGATGGCGCATCTGTTGCGCGAGCCAGCAGTCGCTGCCCCAGCCGAACGCGATGCAGAGCTGCACGACAAGACCGGCGAAGCCCATGATGAAGAACATGTCGAAGCCGCGCAGGACGTCGATCGATTCCAGCCTCTTCTCCATCTCGTTCACCTTGCGTTCCGGCAATACACAGACGACGGGCTAACAACTAAAAACCGGTATCTTCAGCGTCTCGCCGCCTTTCATCGCGCTCAGGTGCGCGTAGACGCCGGCCACCGTGGTGTTGAGCGCCGTCGCCACGTCCACGCACACCTTGTGCCGGGGCACGAGGATCGCGCGCAGGAAGTCGTCCGTAAGGTACGGATGCGAGCCGCCGTGGTGGCCGTTGTTCTTCATGCCGGGCGGCAGGCCCGTGCGGATAAGCTTGAGGTCCTTGATGAGCGCGTTGTCGCCAGCGTAGCGGTCGTTTCGGAAGCAGCCCTTCGTGCCGAAGCAGCGTCCGAGTTCGCCGTGGTAGCCGGGGAGGCCCCAGGCCACCGTCATGCGCGCGCTACCGCCCTCGCTCGTCTTGAAAAACGCCACTTCGCTGTGGAACGGGTTGCCGTAGGGGTTCTTCCGCTCCTTGTAGACCGGATGGTCGCTTGTCGTGCCGACGCAGGAGACCTCCGTGAAGTGTCCGTGCGTGACGCACGTATAGAATCCGTTGGAATGCGTGGGATAGTACTGCGGCGGCAGACCGATCCGCCACCCCTTGTACGAGCCGATCGACTTCCAATTCGGATCGGAGTAGTGGAAGTACTCGCCCTCGGTGTAGGCCATCTGGCCGAACCCGCCCGCCTCGTAGATGCGGCGCATGGCGATGGTCTGCGGACGGAACGCCGTCGTCTCGAAAAGCGCGTAGACGCGCCCCGACTTCTTCACCGCCTCGACCATCTTCGGCGCGCGGTCGAGCTGGCGTTCGCCGAGCAGGGCGGGCACGGCGCTGCATACGTGGTAGCCGCGGTCGAGGGCGCGCAGCACGAGATCCGCATGGCTCGCCGCGTCCGTCGCGATGAACACGGCGTCCATGTTCTTGCCCTCCTTGTCGATCATCTCCTCGGCGGAAGGATAGGTGCGCTTCGCGTGGACGACCTCGGCAAGCTTCTTGCAGCGCTCGGGATTGAGGTCCGTGGCCGCCACAACCTCCACGTTCGGGTGGTCCTGGAAGAAGAACACGGCGCCGAACGTGCACACGCCGTATCCGGCGATGCCCACGCGCACCTTCTTGTCGCTGAACGGCTCCCAGGGTCCGTCCGTCTTCGATTCGAACGACTCGTCAAAGCCCTGGATCTTGCCCACCGGATTCGGCGCGGCGGCCCGTGCGCCCAGCGTCGCCGTGGCGGCGAGCGATCCAATGAAGAAATCTTTTCTCGTGATGTGCATTCCTTTTCTCCGCTTATTCCGTTTGCCTGGAGGTTCAAAAGAATCTTGCATAGTGTACCATATCGTCGTCGGACAGATACTCCGCTTTGCGCAACAATCTTTTGCAGTTGCAAATGTCCGGAATTTCCGTGCATGAAAATTCCTGTTGACAGAGCTTCTCACAGAAAACTCCAGGAAGGGGGGGCGGTTGACGGGCGGGGGGGATAAATGGTAGAATCGGCGCATCTGAAACATCCTAGAGGAGTTTACGATGCGAAAGTTGGAGTTGTCTGCCGGTTTGTTTGCGATTGCCGTTTGCGCGGCGCTCACGTCGGGCGCGTTGACGGTGGAGAAGTTCCACAGATCCGGAGCGACCGCGGGCGACGTGACGCTCTCCTACTCGGCGGCGGACGCCGACCGCGCCGTGCTCGTGGCGTGGGGAGCGTCCGACGCGGGCGCGTCGTTCACCTCGTGGGCGAACCGCAGCTACGCCGAAGGCTGTGCGGGCGCCGGCTCCACGTCGTGCCGCGTGGCGCTCCCGCCCGCCGCGCTCTCGGCGGCGTACATGCGCTTCTTCCTCGTGCCGGACAACCAGCAGCTCGACTACATCGAGACGGACGGCACCCAGTTCATCCGCACCGACTACTATCCCGGTCCGGCCGACACGGCGATCACCGTCGACTTCCAGCCGAAAAGCGTCTCGCCCTACCAGCAGCGCGTATTCGGTACGGCGACCGGGTTTGGCCTCACCGTACACGCCTACATCAACGGCAGCGGCCTCTGGTCGTGGAGCTACAGCAACGCCGGCAACTGGACGACGAGCGGCATCAACGTCGAGTTGAAGCGTACGCAGATTCTGCTGGACGGCTACAACAACCAGTACACGCTGACGATCGACGGCGTGCAAAAGAAGACGATGACCATCTCCGGCTCCGTCCCTGCCGCCAATCGCACGGGCACGGCCACCACGCCGCTCAACATCGCCGCATCGGCCCCAAACGTCGACCAGCGCCTCAACGCGAAGTACTATTCGTTCGCCATCTCGCACAACGGCACGCTGGCGCACGACTTCAGGCCGTACGTGAAGCACGGCGTCGTGGGCATGCGCGACGCGGTGACGGGCAAGTTCTTCCCGCGCACCGCCGGAAACATGCTCCTCGGCGCGCCGCCTTCGGGAACCGTGGCGAGCGAGACGTCCGTCGCCGTCGCGGCCGCCCCCGTCGCGGTGACGTCCTGCTACCGTTCGGACGTTGACGTCGGGACGCTCGACGTCACGTTTGCCCCGTCGTCTTCCGCGCGCGAGGTGTGGTACGCCTGGGACGAGACGGACAAGGGCGCGACGTTCGCCGCATGGGCGCGCAACGAGCGCATCGGTACGCTCGCCGCCAACGCGACGTACGGGCGCTACCACCTGCCGCCCGGCGCGAAGGGATTCTCGACGGGCCGGATCTTCCTGCTGGCGCAAGGCGGCTCCTACGACTGCGCCTACATCCGGGGCGACGGACGCCACTGCATCGACACGGGCATCCTCGCCGGCACGAACGTGTGCATCTCGGCGGACTTCCGCCTGAACGCGCTGGACGTGCAGCAGCGCGCGTTCGGCGTGGACACCAGCCTCTTCACGCTGGCCGCCTACATCAATGGCAGCGGCCTCTGGGCCTGGTCCGCGATGGACGACTCGGGCAACTGGACGGGTACGACGCTCAAGCCTTCGCTGGACCACCGCACGCAGGTCACGCTCGACTGCCCGAACGACCGCTACGTCATCAGCCACGACGGACAACAGGTCTATTCGGTGGCGCTTTCATCGGACACCCGAGTTGCGACGAACTGCACGAAGATCGGCAACGTGACGCTCGGAATCCTGGCCGCCAAGCAGAAGAACGGCCTTTTCGCCAACTTCGCCTACGCCGAGCTGTACGGCGCGTCCGTGCAGACGAACGGAATCGCGGCGCGCGCGTACTCGCCGTGCGTCGTGAACGGCGAGGCGCGGATGCGCGACGCCGTGACCGGCGCGACGTTCGGCAACGGCGTCACAAACTACGTCTCGCAGTTCATCCCCGGCGGACGCCTCGACGCGCCGTCGGCGCTTGCCGTCGGCGATGCGCTCGACCTCGACGCGCTTGCCGCCGCGTCCGCGCAGGACGACGTGATGGCGGACGCGGCGTTCTGGATCCACGACTTCAGCGGCGACCTTGACGGGAACGGCTTCGTGGACGATGCCCTGAGCGAGGGACGCGACTTCCTCGGGCGGAACAACTTCATCATGCGGGGCTTCGGGCCGTCTCCCCACAAGGCGGTGTTCACGAACGAGCTCGTGCGCATGCCCGGACGCAACGCCGCGCGCCAGATGAACACGCTCTACTTTCCCCAGCCGATCGTGTACACGAACGAGGCGCAGACGGCCGGACTCGCCTATCCCACCACGATCCAGCTCCGTTACGCGCTGGGGGATTTCGACGACCACTACACGCTGATCATGCGCGTGCGCCCCGACTGGACGACGCCCTGCTACGGCTCGCAGTGGCTCGCCAACTTCGCGCACGGCGGCGGCAAGGGGCTGATGTTCGGCTTCAACGGCACCGGCACCGCCCATTCGCGCAAGCTCACCGGCTACGTTGGCGGAACGGGTGTCGATTTCGGCAACATCCTCTGCACGAACGGCTGGTGCGACATCGCGATGATCGCCAACGGGCGCAAGCTCACGTGCATGCTCGTGCGCGACTGGAGGCAGACGGGCGAGACGACGGGCGCGACGCAGGTCAAGACCATCACGATTCCGGTCCAGCGGGAGCTCCGGCCCAACCACACCGACTTCCTGATCGGCGCAGAGGCGACGGCTTCAGCCGGCAGGCCCTATCCGATGGGCGCGAACGACAACTCCCTCAAGTGCTTCCGCGGCAGCATCGCGCAGGTCGCCGCGTGGCGGCGCTCGCTCTCCACCGAGGAGGTGTATCGCGCGCTCGGCTGGCCGAACACGGACCGCTGGCGCGTGGGCGTGCAGGACGGCCAGGCGGGCCCGGACCTCGAAGGCACGCGCCCGGCGGAGGGCTTCGACGTGGACGGCACCGCGTGGCCGCTCAAGGACGGCCTCGCCGCCCGGCAGTCCGTCACGTTCAAGTTCCCGCTGGAGAACCTCTACGAGACGGCCCTGCCGCAGTTCCTCCGCTGGAAGTCGGTCGAAGGGTCGGCGAGCGGGCGTCTCCAGCTCGCCGTGAACGGCAAGACGCTCCAGGCGCTGCCCGCCTCGTCGGGGAAGTGGACGACCTTCTTCGTGCCCACGAACGTGCTCCGGGCCGCGACGAACACGCTCACCGTCACGCGCACGGATACGGGCGCGGGCGCGATCGTGCCGGACACGGTCGCGTTCGGCGGCGGCTGGCAGATCGGCAAGCTCGACGGCGGCTATTCCGAGTACGGGCAGGAGTGGTCGACGGGGCGCAACCTCTACGCGGCGAACGGCAACTGGCGCGACGTGAGCCGTGTGCTGCAGACGGCGCGGTCCGCGAGCGTGACGAACCTGAACGTCCACTTCTACATGCCCGCCGAGCTGGCGGCGGCCTGCCGCTGGCGCGTCCACGGGGCGATCACCGGCGGCGTCTATCCTTCGACCGGCACGACGCCGGCCGGCACGTTGTCGATGCGCGTGGACTTCAACGGCCGCAACATGCTCGCGCAGAGCGTGAAGAGGGGCGACAGGTTCGCGTTCGAGATCGACGCCGAGGACATGCCGGCGGGCCTCAACCGCATCACCTTCATGAACGCCACGCCGGATATCGGCGGAACCTACTATTTCGGCTTCGACGCGATCATCCTCGAACCGATCCGCCCCGCCTCCGGCACGTTCCTCCTCCTGCGCTGATGAAGCGGATGGCAGCGAATCCATGCGCGAATATCTCGAGGGCATAGCCGCCATCCTGCGGCGGATCGAGGACGAAGAGGCGGGCGCGATGGCGCGGGCGGCGGAGCTGGTGGCCGACGTCATCTGCCGCGACGGGCTCGTGCACGTGTTCGGCTGCGGGCACTCGCACCTGGCGGCGCTCGACGCGTTCTACCGCGCGGGCGGGCTCGCCTGCGTGTCGCCTCTCCTGGACGAAGACCTGATGTTGCACGACGGCGCGGCGAAGTCGAGCCGCATGGAGAAGATGCCCGGCGTCGCGGCAGAGGCGTTCCGCCGCCAGGGCGTGAAGGCGGGCGACGTGGTGGTGGTGATCTCGGCGAGCGGCAAGAACGCCGCCCCCGTGGAGATGCTGCGCGCGGCGAAGGCGGCGGGCGTCACGACGGTGGCCATCTCGTCCGCGGCCTATCGCGCGCACGGCGCGACGCTGCTGGACGAGGCCGACGTGCCCATCGACTGCAAGGTGCCGTACGGCGACGCGACGATCGACGTGGGCGCGGCGAAGATGGGCGGGCTCTCCACCTACGCCTCGCTCTTCATCCTCAACTCGATCCTCATCGAGGGCGCGCGGAAGGCGGAGGCGCGCGGCGTGACGCCGCCGATCTACGTGAGCGGCAACGTGGAGGGCGGCACGGCGCGGAACGTTGCCCTGGAGGAACGGTACTTCGGAAGGGTGAGGAGGCTGTGAGGTCTTTTGACACAGCGGCACAGAGACACGGCGGGGTGAAGAAAGAGGGGTCGTGCAAAGTCGCAGTCATCGGCCTGGTGGGCAGGTCGATGTTTTTCCGTGTGCCTCGGTTTCATTCCGGAGGGGAGACCGTACACGCGACCGAGTTTTACGAGGAGTGGGGCGGAAAAGGTTTCAACCAGGCTGTCGCGGCGGCAAGGCAGGGCGCGGCAGTGTCATTTCTCGGCAAGGCTGGGAGCGAGTCGGACGCCTCCGCGATCGAGGCGCTCTGCGAGAAGGAGAATATCGTCCCGCACGTCTACTTCTCGAAGCCGACTGTTGAACCGACGGCCTGCGCGGCGATCATGACAGACGGTACGGGCGAAACGCGCGTGACGGTGGCGCGCGGCATCGAGCTTGACGCAGCCGACGTTGAATTCGGGTTTGCGGCGGCAATCGCGGATGCGGACATTCTGCTCCTGAACAACGAGGTGCCGGAGGAGGTCAACCTCCGCGCATCCGAAATCGCCGTAGAGAACGGCGTGAAGATCGTGTTCAACCCTGCGCCGGCGCGTCCGCTTCCGGCGGTGCTGGCGGAAAGGGTGACTCTCTTCACGCCAAACGAATTTGAGGAGGCGATGCTCGGCGACGTGTCCGGCGAGGTGGTGACGACACTGGGTGCGAAGGGGTGTCGTATCCGCTCGACGGGCGAGGTCATGTCCGCGCCGCCGGTGAAGGCGGTCGATTCCACGGGCGCGGGCGATACGTTCACGGCGGTCCTCGCGGTTCGGATTGCGGAAGGTGCGCCGTTGCGCGACGCATGCCGTGCAGCCAACGAAGCGGCAGCGAAAAGCGTGACGGTACGCTACGTGTTGCCGGCCATCCCTTGCAGAAATTCAGATGAGGCGTTCACCGCTCGTCGAACGGACAAGACATGAGGGACGGGCAAATGGGCCGACGAAGCGGCGCCGCAGGCTGCTTTGCGGGCTCAGCGCGAATATGCTATACTAGCGGCAAAGCACGAGAGAAATCGTCGGCCCGCCCCGCGTGACGGGTGTTGCGCCGAGGAACGGCTGGCGACGATCTTTCCATCAATCAAAGGCAGACAAATGTTCAAGAGTGCAAAGTACGCAGTTCTCGCGGTTGGCGTGACGCTGGCCGCCGTTTCGGTTGAAGCCGGGTTTGGCGATTTGCTGAAGGTCGTTACCGAGCCCGGTGCGAGCAAGCCGGATGTCGTGAAGCAGAATACGACCGCATGTCCGCAATGCAACGGAAACGGCTTTGTGACGATCGGGTTCAAGTCGAAGAAGTGCAAGGCCTGCGGCGGCACGGGCATCTCGGTTCAGCAAAACAACGTCGTGCCGGCGGCGCCGGATAGCGTTGCCGCCGTGGAAGCTCCCGTGTGCGACGACGTCTCGATGGGCGATCTCAAGCGCGTTCTGGGCGAGCGCAAGGGTTTCCTCCTCCTGGACGTCCGCGAACCCGGCGAGTTTTCCTCCGGGCACATTAAGGGGGCCGTCAATGTTCCCGTCGGGCAGGTCTCTTCGCGCATGGGGTCTGTCTGCGCGGACAAGACCCGCGAGATATACGTCTATTGCCAGGGCGGCAGGCGCAGCAAGGTCGCCGCGCAAACGCTTGCCGGCATGGGCTACAGGAAAGTCCATAACGTGCTTGGCGGCGTGAACGCCTGGAACGGCAAGCTTGTAGACTAACCGCCCTGCGGGACGTCAATCGACCAGGGAACGGCGTCGGCGACGGGCCATGTGACGCGGAAACCGGCGGGCATTCGCTCGAATTTCGCTTTCGGCGGCGGGGGCGTGCCCGTGCGGTAGGGGGCGATGAGCGTGACGAAGAGCATGTTCGTGGCGGGCTGGATGGTTGAGGCCGTGAGGTGGTGTTGCACGAGCTTGAGACCGTAGGCGATCGGCGGGTCGAACGCGTCGGTTTGGGAAATTGCCAGGTCCTCGGGCCAGAGAAAGTCCACCTTTGCGGAAGCGTTGCCGCATTTCGCCGCCACCGCGTGCTGGTTGGGAATCGCAAACGGTTCCTTCGTGGTGTGGAGACGCCATTCGAAGGTAGTAGGCGACTTCGCCTCCAGCCGGTCGACGACCAGTACCGCCTCGGGGAACGTCTTGCGGAAATAGATCGTGCGGACGAAGCTTTTCACGTGGCCGCCCTCGTAGACGTCGCCCAGCGCGCCGGTGACGACGTCGAGCGCAGGCGAGGTGGCGAATTCCGTGATCGTGCCGGTGCAGGCGTACGAGTGCCGGACTTGTGAAGCGCCGCCAACGGTCACAGTGTTGCAGCTTTTCGTGTGCCACATCCAGTTCCTGTGGAACGGGCTGCCGTAGCAGTCGCGCTCGCCGGAGTGAACGAAGAGCCGTTCGCCGAAGGCATTGAGGTTGAATGAGTTGTTGGCGTCGTAGCCGTGCGAGACCGTGCCGAACGTGGGAGAACACTTGAAGAGGACCTGCACGTTGTTGGAGGCGTTCAGGAGCGTCTTGTTCATCGCGGCAAGGCCCGTGCCGCGGAAAAGCTTGGACTGCGGAATCTCCGTCGGCGGCTTCGCCGTCGGAACGGGCAGGGCGGCGCGCGCGAACTCCACGTAGGCGTCCTCGTGGCGTCGCCCCTGGGGGTCGGCCTCGGCGTGCCATTGCCAGAAAGGGTTCTGCGCGTGCGCGGCGAGGACGCGCATCAGCTCGGCGAAGTATCCGGCGCGCGTGGCGTTCGCGCAGTCGGCGAAGCCGGGGCCGCGTCCGCCGGGAACTTCCTGATAGAGAATGTAATCTCCGGCGTTCGCGTAGAAGGGTTTCTCGAAGGCGTTGACGCCGATCGCCTGACGCATCGTCTCGTTCCAGCGGAGGAAGCGTCCCGTGTAGGAGCTCCAGTAGCTGGTGCCTTCCTGCCAGCCGCCGTCGGCATCGCCCCAAACAGGGTAGACGCAGGCGTAGGTGTCGACCACGTGTTCCAGCCACGTGCGCGCTTCGGGAATCTCGCCGTAGAAGGCGAGCGCGCCTTCGCCGAGGTAGTGCCAGGCGCGCTGGGAGTGACTGGCGTATGGCATCCAGAGAATGCGAGGATAAAGGTGCCGGAAGATCTCGTCGCCGCGGATTCGCATCACGGCACGGCAGACGGCGCGCTCGTCCTCGGAGAGCATGTCGTGCAGGAACGAGTAGGTGCGGGAGACGTAGGAGAAGAAGGGCATGCCGGCCTCGTCGTTGTAGCGGTAGCCGGAGGCGCCTTTCGGATCCCACGCGAGGAGTGCGAGAAGGATTTTCTTGGCGAGCGCGCCGGAAGCGACGTCGCCGTCGATGAGCCGACGGAAAGCGAGAAGCGAGGCAGCCTGGGCGGCGTTGTAGGTATAGCGCGCGTTGCCCCACCAGCGCTTCTTCCACGCCTCGGAGTGAGAGACGGTCTCGGCGCCGACATAACGGAGCGGCTCTTCGACGGCAGGCGGGTTCTTGAGCAATTTGCGGCAGATCGCCTTGAGCCGAGTCCACGGCTCGGCGTAGGTGGTCGCGAGCCCGGCACGGTAGGCGGCGAGCGTTTCGGGCCGCATGAAGAGGCGCGGATGACCGGCGGGGATGCGCGCGAGCAATTCGTCCAGAGGCGCCAGAGGACATGGCGCGGCGTCAGGGGCGACGGTAAACGTTCGCGGCGCGGACCAGCCTGTGGCCGCCTTCCCGTTGGCTGGCCAGGCGCGCACACGCCATCGCCAGGTGCCGGCGGCGAGCGGCTGGGCGGGGCGGTGAACGTTGCGCACGAGGCCTGTGACGGTGACGGCTTTGGCGAAATCTGCCGCCTGGGCGTACTGGAGGTCGTAGGCGCGCGCTTTTTTCTGCGGCCGCCAGACGAATGCGGGCGGCGTTTCGCGGCAGACGCTTCCCTCTGCGGGACGCGCGCCCCATTCGCCGGCACTGGCCGGACGGTCGTCAAACGCCGGAGCGGCGACAAGCGTTGCCGCGAGCGCTGCGGTTGCAAGCGCGCTGATTTTGTTGCTGTGCATGGTGCGTACTCCTGGTTGGGTGCCGTTGCAAGTGTAGCATATTATCCGGTCTGTGCCTAATGTTCAGGACAAGAGGGTATTTTATCGGCGTTGCCGAAATTCTGATATAATGTCGCCGTTTCTACCCCTAACCAAGAGTTGAGCCAAATGAAAAAAATCCTGTATGCCGTTGTCGCCATCCTCTCGATTTCCGTCGGTGCGGCCGAGTTTGACCTCGCCGGCACATGGACGCTCGCGCAGGCGGGCAAGCCGTCCGTCGCCTGCCCCGTGGCGGTTCCGGGCGGCATCTATACGGCGCTCTACGAGGCGAAGCTGATCCCCGATCCGTATTTTGCGCAGAACGAGAAACTGACGCAGTGGCCCAGCCGGGCCGACTGGCTCTTCACGCGCACGTTCACGCTGCCGGACGGTTTTGCCGCCGCGAAGGCGGTGACGTTGCGCCTGGAGGACGTGGATTGCTTCGCGACCGTGAAGGTGAACGGACACGAAGTCGGGAAGACCTCCAACCGCTTCCAGCGGTACGACTTCGACGTGAAGCCGTTCCTCAAGGCCGGCGAGAACAGGATCGAGGCTCTGTTCGAGTCAACCGAGCGCATCTCCTACGCGGAGTCGAATAAATACGACCGCGCGTTCAACATCTGCAACGCGACGGTCCGCCAGATCAACCTCGTGCGCACCGTACAGTGCCACGGCGGCTGGGACTGGGGCATCACGCAGATGGAGACGGGCTTCATGGGGACGGTGAAGCTGATTGCCTCGGACGAGGCCAGAATCGACTACGTGTACACGGCGCAGGACTTTGCGAAGGACTGGTCGTCGGTCGCCGTGACGGTTACGGTGGAGGCGACGTCTCCGGCAGGCGGCGAGACGGAGCTTGCGGTGTCGCTCGGCGACGTGGCGAAGCGGGAGAAGGTGACGCTGAAGCTCGGCGCGAACAAGGTGTCGCTCACGCTCGACGTGAAGAATCCGAAGCTCTGGTGGCCGGTCGGCTACGGCGCGCAGCCGCTCTATCCGCTTTCCGTGACCTTGGGCGACGCGAAGCTCGAGAAGAAAGTGGGCCTGCGCAAGGCGGAGGTGTACAACGAGGAAGATGCGGAGCCGGACCCGGCGACGGGCAAGAAGGGCAAGCCGATGGTCGTGGTGATCAACGGGCGGCGGATCTTCTGCAAGGGCGCGGACTGGATTCCGTGCGATGCGTTCGAGAACCGGCAGACGCCGGAGCGCTACCGCGACCTGCTGGAATCGGCCGTGACGGCGAACATGAACATGCTGCGCGTGTGGGGTGGCGGGCAGTTCGAGCATCCGGCGTTTTACGAGCTGTGCGACGAGATGGGCGTCATGCTGTGGCACGACTTCATGTTCTCCTGCGCGACGTATCCGGGCGACGAGCGGTTCCTTTCCGGCGTGCGCAAGGAGATCGCCCACCAGCTGCGTAACCTGCGCGACCACGCCTGCATCGCGCTTTGGTGCGGCGACAACGAGTGCATCGGCGCCGCGAAATGGTTCGATAAGGACGAGAAGGTGCGCGCGCAGAACATCCAGCTGTGCGTGGCGCGCGCGAAGGAGCTCGCGAAGCTCTGCGCCGAGTACGACCCCACGCGCTGCTTCTGGCCCAGCTCGCCCTGCCTGGGGCCGGGCAACTACGGCGATGGCTGGAAGGACGACTCGTCGGGCGATATGCACTTCTGGCAGGTATGGTTCGGCGATAAGCCGTTCTCGCACTACTTTTCCGTGAGGCCTCGCTTCTGCAGCGAGTTCGGCTTCCAGAGCTATCCTACGAAGGAAGAGGCGCTCACGTTCGTGACGCCCGACCAGCTCAATCCCACGGCGCCCGACTTCGCCTACCACCAGAAGTGCTTCCCCAACGGAAACAAGTTCATCATGCAGATGCTCCTGCGCAACTTCCGCTTCCCCGAGGGCGTGGACGCGGTGCTGTATCTCTCGCAGATCCAGCAGGCGATGGCGATCCGGACCGCCGTCGAGGCGTGGCGCCACCTGCAGCCGCGCTGCATGGGCGTCATCTACTGGCAGCTGAACAACAACTGGCCGGTGGCCAGCTGGAGCTCGCTCGACTACTCCGGCAAGTGGAAGCCGCTCCACTACAACATGAAGCGCGCCTACGCGCCCCTCGCGATCAGCGCCGGGCCCAAGTGGGGCGATCCCACGACGATCGAGGTGTGGGCGGTGAACGACCGCGACGCCGCCTTCGACGGCACGGCGACGCTCGACCTCTGGACGTTCGATGGCGAGAAGAGACCGTTTGCCGCGCGCGCCGTGCGCATCGCGCCGCGTTCCGCCGTGAAGGTCGGCGAGCACAAGCTCGCCATGTTCGGCGACGAGGCGACGCGCCGGAAGGTTTTCCTGCGGATGCGGCTGGACGGGCGCGCGGGAACGGTGGCCGAGAGCGTGTCCAACGAGTGGATGTTCGACCTTTTCATGAACCACGACCTCGCGAAGACGGACGTGAAGGCGACGTTCGCCGAGAAGGACGGCAAGTTCCTCGTCACGCTCTCGGTCGACAAGCCGGCGTTCTTCGTGTGGGCGAACATCTGGCGGACGCGCGGTGAGTTCGACGACAACGCCTTCACGCTCTACCCCGGCGAGCCGCGCACGCTCGTGTTCACGCCGAAGACATCTGGCCTTACGCTCGCCGCCTTCAGGAAGGCGTTCTCCGTGACGCACCTCCGCGAGACGTACCGATAGGAAGGACGACTCAGGACCTGCCATGTCAAGAAAAGGTCAGGAGAACCACGGCTACGGGTTCGGGACGTTCGCTGGCGTCTTCACGCCGAGCAT
>CAMNLN010000050.1 GCA_946543025.1 uncultured Verrucomicrobiota bacterium | reverse complement strand
CCGTCGCCGCCGGCATGGGCGGCATCGCGCTCACGGACCACCAGAGCGCGCGCAATACGCCCGCCATCGCCGAGTGCGCCCGCCGCGCCGGCCTCGCCTGCATCTACGGCCTCGAGGTCTGCACCGCCGAGGAAGTCCACTCCCTCGCCCTCTTTGACACCACGGAGCAGGCCCTCGCGATGACGGACTGGGTCTACGCCGCCATGCCCAAGCGCGTGAACGACCCCGAGACGTTCGGCGACCAGCCCGTTGTCACCTGGGATGACGACATCGTGGAGCTGGAATGGCGCATCCTCGCCATGGGCTGCCGCAAGACGATTCCCGAGGTCTCCGCCAAGTGCCACGAGCTGGGCGGCATCTACCTCGCCGCGCACATCGACCGCAGCGCGTTCTCCGTCTATTCGCAGCTGGGCGGCATTCCGCAGGACGGCGCGTTCGACGCGGTGGAGATTTCGCGCACCGCCGACGAGACTGTCTGGTTGCCGAAGGCCGACGGTTATGCGGTCACGCGAAGCTCGGACGCGCACAACCTCGACGACGTGGCGCGCGTCTGGACGGAGGCCGATCTGCCCGCGTTCACCGTCGCCGCGCTCAAGACGGCATTCGCCGCCCGCGCCACAACGCTTTCGCCGCGCCTGACGGCATTCTAGTGCGGCGCGTCAGGCGCGCCACGGGCGCGTGCGCCCGACAAAGCCCTTGTCGAACATCTCGTTGACGAGATTGGCGTCCTCCACAACCTGAAAGTCGAACATGCCCATGCAGACGAAGTCAGCACCGTGGCTGAAGGCGAACGGCAGGGCCTCCTTCGGGTGAACGGCGCCGGCGGCCATCGTCTTGAACGCGATCCAAGGTTCGGGACGGTCTGCGAACCATGCGGCGAGAGCTTCAGGATCGCGGCACCAGCAGTTGTCCTTCCAACCCTTTTTCTCGGAACCCGGTTCGCCTTCGCCGGCATCGTTGTTCGACTTTCGCGCGCTCCAGTAGTTCGTCGGATGGAACGTCTTCATCCAGAAGTCGGGGATGAAGTCGTGCTCGATGCAGAACTTGAGTGAACTGAAGGCGTGCGCGCCGATGCCGACAGGGACGCCGAGCTTGCGCATCTCGTTGAGTTCCTTCTCCATCGCCTTCCAGTCGCCCGTGACGGCGTACTTGTCCACGCCGAAGCCGTGAAGGTAGACCATGCACGCGCCGTTGTCCACGGAGATGCGCGCGCCTTCGGCGGGCCCCTTGGGATGGCCGCAGTCGGAGATGAACTTGATCTTCCCGCCCTCTTCCTTCCAATAGCGCGTGATGAAGTTCATGAGCTGGGGATTGGTGAGGATCGTGTCGAAGCCGCACGCCTCGCCGAGGTGAAGCGTGTCGAAGATTCGCCGCGGCGTGTTATACGCCTTCATGAGGGTGGAGACGTATTTGAGGTCGCGCGCATGGCCCCACCCGCCGATCAGGTTGCCGCCCATGATGACGCGGCTGAACTCCACGCCCTTGATCTTGCCCTTCTGCGCAAAAGGTTTCTTCAGGTCGGCAATGCCCTGGTACTTGAAACGGTAGGACGCGCTCGTCTGCGCCTCCGCGTCCGGCTTCCGCGCGAAGGCGTCGATGCCATGCTTCGCCACGAACGCGCCGCCGAACGCCGCCGCCACAGGAATCGCACCCAGCCCGACAATGAGGTCGCGGCGGTTCGGTTTCTGCACCGAGACATCTGGGCGAGCCTTGCGCGACCGCAAGCGGGCGTCAACCGACAGGACGACCTCCCACAGCCCGACGCCCGGACTGACGATCACGGCCACAAGGGCGAACACTTCGATGACGTTGTAGTCGAGCAACAGGAAATGGTGTGCGCCTCCGCTCGTAAAGAACGGTGGCTGGGCCACATAGAACATCGCCAACAGCGCCATGCCGACCGCCGCCGCCACGCGGGCCAACACGCCGCTCATGAGGCCCAGGCCGACGAGAACCACCCCCCATGTCATCGACTGGTCGCAGACGCGCAACACGGACGGCGTGTCCGCGATCCAGTGGAACAACGGCGCGCCGATCCAGCGGCTCATGCGCAGGTACTCCGCGCAACTCCAGTTGCCCTGCGCCAGCTTCCACAACCCTTCGTAGAGGAAATGCCAGCCGATTACCATGCGGAGCACCGTCATCCCCAAAACGGATATAAGCTCCCGATCAATCTTTTTCATGTCCGCGATTATATCAGATCACCCCGCGCATGGCAAGCCGTGTGCGCGAGTCCCAAAGATTCCTAATCTGGGGGAGGGACGCGCTCCGTCGCGTCCGCTGTGTGTGTGTGTGTGTGGGGGGGGGGGGGGGGGCTCACGCAGAGACCGCCCCCCCCCCTTCTCCCGCTTTGGGCGGGAGAGCCGTTGCGCCGACATAGCGAGAGGGAGGGCCGAGAGAGAGGGATGGTCTGCCCCTGTCAATCCCTGCTCTACTTCCTTCTATTGGATGCGGCCGCCGTTCGCCGCAGGGCAGATCAGACGGTAGCCGGCGTCGGTGGAGGCGCTGCCGTAGTTCGTGCCGCCCGCATGGCGTCCCGGCGAGAAGCGCGTGCCGCGGTCGTACGTCAGGGCGGTCTGCTCGTAGTAGCAGCCGCCGCAGCGCGCGATGTTGCCGCCGTCGGAGCTGGTCTGGACCGGCGGGTCTCCGTAAATCGGCTGGCCGTCCGTGTCCGTGCCGACGACCGCGCCGAAGGTCGCGAGCGTCTGGGCCTCCGTGGACGTGATGTAGTCCACCGTCAGTTCCAGGATGTTGCCCTGCATGTCGTAGAGTCCGAAGTCGTTCGCCCTGCGCAAGCCGACCTCGTGCGTCGAGTTCGCCGTCAGCGCGGGATCCTCCTGCCAGTTCTCGTAGACCCACGCGCTGTCCTCGATCTTGCTGCCCACGAGGACGCTGCCGCCGTGCCCGGCGCGGCAGGCGAACTCCCACTGCGCGGCGTTCGGCAGGTCGAACGCGAGGCCCGTCCGCGCGCGCAGGACGCCCATCAGCGAGTTCGGCGTCGGATCCGCGCTGTTGCACTTGAGCGCGCCGCGCATGTTGGCGTAGGTGTAGTGCGTGAGCGGGTAGCAGCCGGCGTTCGCAAGCGACTTCGTGGCCGTGGGGTTGGCCAGGTTCGTGGCGGACATGAACTGGCCGGCGGTGAACTCGTAGACGCCGACGTAGTAGTCCGACGAGAGCTTCACGCGGTGCATGACCTCGCGCGCGGCCGTGCAGGCGTCGTCCGCCGTGGACCCCATCGTCCACACCACGTCCTTCGCGGGCATCTTGCGCATGACAAGATGCGAGGTCTTGTACTTGCGGTTCGTGACGCCGCCGTCGGGGACCAGGTCCGCCGAAGCGTAGTACTGCACGTCGCCGCCGTGTATCTCCGCCACGAGATACGGCGGCGGCACGTCGAGGCTCCACGCCGTCACCTGGACCTGCGCCCCGTCGAGGGCGTGCCCTTCCCAGTCGCGGTGCGGCATCCAGAAGATGCGCTTGCCCGTCCCGGCGAGCGTGTAGCGGTTCGCGTCGCCGCCCGCGTTCGCCGCGCCCTGCCCGATGGAGACGCCGTTCGTCAGCACGTCGAACGTGACGATCGCCGCCTCGTCGAGGTCGTACGTCACCTCCACAGGCCCCAGTCCCGCGCCCGTCGGACGAATTTCCACATTGCTCACCGTCGCCGCGAACGCACCCGCTGCCAGGCAGACGATTGTCACCAGAAAAGTCTTCTTCATAGCCTACATCCTCCGTTACGACGCTTCACTCGCCCAACCGTCCGCCGTTCGCCGCCGGACAGTACACGCGAAAGCCCGTATCCACATCCGCGCCGCCGCCGTACCAGGCCCAGCGGGAGACGGAATGCGCAGTACCTGCGTTTTCGCGGAACGCGCCCGACCAGCGGCCCACCGTCAGACTGGCCGTGTAGGTTGTGCCATTGGTGGTGAACGAGGTCGCCGTCACCTGCGGGTCCGCCAGCACCACCGTGCGGACCGTCTCCTCCGTCAGGCCCAGGGCCAGCAGCTCGGATTCGCGCGTGTCGTAGAGCACCTCGCATCCCATCTCCAGCACGTTGCCCTGCATGTCGTAGAGTCCAAAGGCGTTCGGCAGCAGCAAGCCCACCTCGTGCGTGCAATTGTTCGTGTAGATTCCGGACTTGTTCTTTGGATCTGTCGCATAGTTGCTGGCCGTCCACGCCACGTCGTTCATCGCCGCGCCCGGCACGATGACGAGTCCCGTGCAGCCCGCGCGCGCGGCGACCTCCCATTGCGCATGGGTCGGCAGGTCGAACGCCATGCCGGTGCGCTTGCGCAGGAGGCCGACGAGGGACGACGCGGTCGGCGCGGCGGTGAACGCGCCTCCGCGCACGGCATTGTACGTGCAGGAATCCACCGGGCACACGTCTGCGTCGTCATACGGGTGCGACTTGGCAGGCGTGCTGGACAAGAACTGGAGCCACTGCCCGTTCGTGAACTCGTAGATGCCCATGTAGTAGTCGTTCGTGAACGTCACGAGCCGCTGGATTTCCCGGCGAGGGGTGCTCTGCTCGCCGGCGGCCGAACCCATCAGCCACGTCTTGCCCGCCACCGGGACCTTGGCGAGGACGAGGTGCGTGGTCTTGTACGTCTTGTCCTTGATGCCGTAGGGTATCTCGTTCGTGGAGGCATGGTACGTCACCACGCCGCCCTGGAGGTCCACCACCATGTACGGCGGCGGCACGTCCCGGTTCCACGCCGTCAGCACGGGCTTGACGGCGGAAAGATCGACCGACGCGGCCGCGCGGTCGGGGCGCCACACGATCTTCCGCCCCGTCCCGGCGGCGACGAGGCGGTTCACGTTGCCGCCCATGCCGCCGTACGCCTCCGGCGCAAGCGGCGCGTCGCCCGCGCGCAGCTCCAGCGTCACGTAGGCGTCGGCGTCGAGGTCGTAGGTGATCGTCGCCGTGCGCGCGTCCGCCGCCTGCGCGATGGACACGTTCGAGATCGCCGGCGCGGCGGCGAACGCGCCCGCCGCCAGGCAGAGTGTCAGTCCGAATGATGCCAGTCTCATGGTTGTCGCTCCCTTCCTCAGTTGGCCAGCCTGCCGCCGTTCTTCGCGGGACAGTACACGCGGAAGCCGGTATCGCACTGCTTGCTCCCGCCGGCGCCGGCCCAGCGCGACGGATTCACGGAGTTGCCCGTCTCCCAGCTGTCGCACGCGCCTCCCCAGCGTCCGCTCGACCCGCTTGCGGAGCCGGTCGCCGTCGTGTCGCCCACGGTCACGGACGTGGCGTTCTGCTCCAAGTCCACCGAGACGACCGTCAGCAGGGTCCCCTCCGTCAGGCCCATCGCCGCAATGTTGGTGGCGCGGGATTCCCTTGTCGTCAGAAGGCAGTCGCGTCCCATTTCCAGGACGTTGCCGATCGTGTCGTAGAGGCCAAAGGCGTTCGGCAGCTTGAGGCCCACCTCATGCGTGTAGTACTTGGACGCGTCGTACGTGCCGTCGGTGTACTTTGGGTCGTCCGTGCGGTTGTTCCCCATCCAGGCCACCTGCGACTGCGTCGCGCCAGGCACGTTGGAATTGCCCGCGCAGCCTGCGCGGCACGCCACCTCCCACTGCGCGTGCCGCGGCAGGTCGAACGCAAGGCCGGTCCGTGCGCGCAGAAGACCGAGCAGGGACGTCGCCGCAGGCGCGTCGGCAAGGCCGCCGCCGCAGACTTCCGCCCAGTTGACGGTCTCGACCGGACAGACATCCCAGTCGATCTGCGGGTGCATGGTGGACGGATTGGTCGAATTGAACTGCAGCCACTGCCCGCCGGTAAACTCGTATATGCCCATGTAGTAGTCGTCCGAAAACGCTACGTAGTGCAACATCTCGCGGTTGACCGTGCTGGCGTCTCCCGGCAGGGAGCCGACGCGCCACGTGCGGCCGGCGGCGGGTATCTTCGCCATCACCAGGTGCGTGGTCTTGTACATCCTGTTCGAGACGCCGAAGGGAACGGCGCCCGCAGAGTCGTAGTACGCCACGTCGCTCTGGTTCGTGAGGTTCACCACCATGTACGGCGGAGGTACGTCCGGGCTCCACGCCGTCACGAGCGCCTTCACCTTCTCGAGCTTCTGGTCAGGCCAGTCCCTGTGGGCGGGCCAGGCGAGCCTCCTGTTCGCGCCGGCGGCCACATACCGCCCGCCCAGCGAGGGATAACGGTCCGGCGACACGGCCACGCCGTTCGTCTGGAGCGACACCGTTACGATCGCGTCCATGTCCAGGTCGAAGAACACGCCCATGTCCGAGGATCCGGAAATACGTCCGACGCGCACGTTCGAACACGTTGGTACGACGGCGATTCCCGCCGAGCACACGGCGGCACACAGCGCGAACACCGCCAATCCTTTCTGTCCGTTTGCCATGTCGCGTCCTTTCACCTGAAGATGATGCACGATCCGGCGCGGAACGTGGAGACGTCCTGCGCGTCCGACTCGAAGTCCGCCCGGTACGGC
Organism: uncultured Verrucomicrobiota bacterium; assembly: GCA_946543025.1. Taxonomy (GTDB): domain Bacteria; phylum Verrucomicrobiota; class Kiritimatiellia; order RFP12; family UBA1067; genus RUG572. The sequence continues at coordinate 9,005 of CAMNLN010000050.1, read as the reverse complement.
ACACGTACGGTCGCTTCAGGCTCCGCGCTCGCGTTTGCGGCGCGCACAACGGAGTCGAACGACGCGAATGCGGCCGGCACGCCGGTCGGCTCCGCCACCGTCCGCCCGGAGGCGTCCCACTTGAATTCGATGTCCGCGGCGGCGAACGTCGCCGCCGCCATCATCATCACAATGCCCGCAAACAGGCGTTTTTTCATCTTTCTGCGCTCCTTCCTCTCGGCGCGCACCGCTTACGCGGCGCGCAGACATCACCTGACTACACTCGTACATGGTGCTATCATACCACTTTCAAGCCTTTTCACGCAAGTGGAAAAACGATGAAGCGCACAGGGGGCACTCTCAGGCGTCAGCGGTTGAAGGCGCGGTGCGCGATGTCCGCGCGATGGAACGCGCCGTCGAACGAAATCTTCGCGACGGCCGCATACGCCGTGTCGACGGCGGCGCGCAGGTCCTTGCCGAGGCCGGTCACGGAAAGGACGCGTCCCCCCGCCGTGAGGATCTGCCCGTCTTGCGCCTTCGTGCCGCAGTGAAACACGATCGCACCGGGAATCTGCGCGGCGGCGTCCAGTCCCGCTATGACCTTGCCTTTCGCGTAGGAGCCTGGATAGCCGCCGGAGGCGACGATCACCGTGGCGGCCATCTCGTCCTTCACGACCACGTCTGCCTCAGAGAGGTTTCCGTCGGCGCAGGCGAGAAGGACCTTGGCGAAGTCGCCGCCGAGGCGCGGCAGCACGGCCTCCGTCTCGGGATCGCCGAAGCGCGCGTTGAACTCCACCACGTTGATCGCGGAGCCGCTGAGCGCCGTCTTGCCGCCAGGCGGCGTGATCATGAGGCCCGCGTAGAGGACGCCCTTGTAGACGATCCCGCGCCTCTTCAGCTCGCGTACCACGGGCAGGATGATCTTCTCCTTGATCTCCGGCATCATCGCGGGCGTCACCACGGGCGCGGGCGAATACGCGCCCATGCCGCCCGTGTTGGGCCCCTTGTCGCCGTCGAAGACGCGCTTATGGTCCTGCGAGCCCGGGAGCAGGACGGCGTTGTCGCCGTCAACGAGCGCGAGGATGGAACATTCCTCGCCGTCGAGGAACTCCTCGATCAGCACCTCCGCACCGGCCGCGCCGAACTTGTTGCCGACGAGCATGTCGTCGATCGCCGCCTCGGCCTGCGCGGACGTCTCGGCCACGACCACGCCCTTGCCGGCGGCGAGCCCGTCCGCCTTGATGACGACGGGAAGCCCATACTCCAGCAATGCCGCCTTCGCGGCGACGGGATCCGTGAACACCTGCGCGCGGCCCGTGGGCACGCCTGCGGCGTTCATCACTTCCTTCGCGAAGCGCTTGGAACCTTCCATGCGCGCGCCGGCGGCGCAGGGGCCGAACGCCTTCACGCCCACCTTCGAGAGCGCGTCCACGAGGCCCTTGCAGAGCGGCGCCTCGGGGCCGACCACCACGAGGTCTGGCTTGTTTTCCGCCGCCCAAGCGGCGATGCCCTCCACGTCCTCCGCGCCGAGCGCAAGGTTCGTCGCGAGCGCGGCCGTGCCGGCGTTGCCGGGGGCGCAGTAAAGTTCATGCCTCGCGGCGTCCTGCGCAAGCCGCCACGTGATGGCGTGCTCGCGCCCGCCGCTGCCCACTACCAAGATTTTCATGCCAGTTCCTCCTCTTCTTTTCCTTCGTCTGGCTCGGCCTCCGCCACGGAGAGCGAGACGAGCGTCGCGCCCTCGGTAAGGCGCACGAGACGCACGCCCATGCCGCTGCGGCCCACCACCGTGATGTCCACCACGCGCTGGCGTACCATGAGGCCGTCGGAGGTAATGGAGATGATGGATTCGTCGTCTCGCACCGCGTGCGCGGCCACCACGTGGCCGTTGCGGTCCGCGCCCTTGATGGCCGTCACGCCCATGCCGCCGCGATGCTTGCGCTCGTAGGCGCTGAACTCCGTGCGCTTGCCGTAGCCGTTCTCGGTCGCCACGAGGAGCGTCTTCGCGTCGTCCACCACGTCGAGCGAGCAGACCGCGTCGTCGCTGCGCAGCTTGATGCCGCGCACGCCGGCGGCCGTGCGGCCCATGCGGCGCACCTCGTCCGAGTTGAACCGCGTGCCGATGCCGTTGCGCGTGATCATCACCACGTCTTCGCCCGGCTTCACGAGGCGCACCTCCACGAGCTCGTCGCCCTCGTCGATGCTGATGGCACGGATGCCGTTGCGGTTGACGTTCTTGAAGTCGCCGAGGAGCGTCTTCTTCACCGTGCCGTTCTTGGTGGCGAACATCACGTCCACGTCGCCCTCGAAGGAGCGGATCGGCAGGAGCTGCAGAACCTGCTCGCCGGGCTGGAGGTTGAGGAAGTTGACGAGCGGCTTGCCGAAGCTCGTGCGCGCGGCCTCGGGGATCTCGTAGGCGTCCTTCAGGAAGAGGCGGCCCGTGTTCGTGAAGAACATGAGCGAGTCGTGCGTCTCCGCCACGAACACGAGGCGGAGGAAGTCCTCCTCCTTCACCTGCGCGCCCTTGATGCCGCGCCCGCCGCGGTTCTGCTCCTTGTACTCGGTGAGCGGCACGCGCTTGACGTAGCCGCGGTTGGAGAGCGTGATCACGCACGGCTCGTCGGCGATGAGGTCCTTGATGGACACCTCGTTCTCGTCGATGGTGATCTCCGTGCGGCGCTTGCCGTCCTCCTTCGACGCGAACTTCTCCTTCAGGACAGCGAGATCGTCCTTGATGATGGCGTACACGCGCCCCGCGTCGGCGAGGATGGCCTGAAGGTCGGCGATCGTGGCGATGAGCGCGGCCAGCTCGGCCTCCAGCTTCTCGCGTTCGAGGCCGGTGAGCTGGTAGAGGCGCATGTCGAGGATCGCGTTCACCTGCGGCTCGCTGAAGCCGTAGGCCTCCACGAGCTTGGTCTTCGCCTCGTCGCGGTTCTTGGACGCGCGGATGATCTTCACCACGTCGTCGAGGTTCGCGATGGCGATAAGCAGGCCGTCGAGGATGTGCTTGCGCGCCTCCGCCTTCTTCAGCTCGAACTTCGTACGGCGGGTGATCACCTCGAAGCGGTGGTTCACGTAGCAGCGGAAAAAGTCCTTCAGGTTGAGGATACGCGGGCGTCCCTGGTCGATCGCGAGCATGATCGCGCCGAAGGTAGACTGCAGCTCGGTGTGCTTGTAGAGGTGGTTGAGGACAATCTGCGCCACGGCGTCGCGCTTCAGTTCCACGACGATGCGCACGTCGGCCTTCGACTCGTCGCGGATGTCGCTGATGCCTTCGATCACCTTGTCCTTCACGAGCTCGGCCGCGTGCTTGATCATCTCGGCCTTGTTCACCATGTAGGGCAGGGAGGTGATGATGATGCGCTCGCGGTCGCCCTTCCACGGTTCGATCTCGGCCGTGCCACGCACGCAGAGCTGGCCGCGCCCGAGCTTGTACATGGCGGCGATGCCGTTGCGGCCGCAGATCTGCGCGCCCGTGGGGAAGTCCGGCCCCTTCACGAACTGCATCAGGTCGTCGATCGTGCAGTCGCGGTGGTCGATGTAGTAGGTGATGCCGTCGCACAGCTCGCCGAGGTTGTGCGGCGGGATGTTGGTGGCCATGCCCACGGCGATGCCGGAGGATCCGTTGAGAAGAAGATTCGGGAGCTTCGCGGGCAGGACGGTGGGTTCGTCCAGCGTCTCGTCGAAGTTCTTCATCATATCCACGGTGTCCTTTTCCAGGTCGCCGAGCATCTCCTCGGTGACGCGCTGCATGCGGACTTCCGTGTAACGCATCGCCGCCGCGCCGTCGCCGTCGATCGAGCCGAAGTTGCCGTGGCCGTCCACGAGCGGCACGCGCAGCGAGAACGGCTGGGCCATGCGGACGATCGTGTCGTACACCGCCGTGTCGCCATGCGGGTGGTACTTGCCGATCACGTCGCCCACGATGCGCGCGCTCTTGAGGTGCTTCTTGTTCCACGTGTTGTCGAGCATGTACATGGAATAGAGGCAGCGCCGATGCACGGGCTTGAGGCCGTCGCGCACGTCGGGAAGCGCGCGCCCCACGATCACGCTCATCGAGTAGTCGATGTAGTCGCGGCTCATCTCCTCTTCGATCGCCACGTCCTCCAGCATGCCGGCGACCGCCGGCGCGGTCGCCTCGGCGGCTTCGTTCTCGGTCTTCTCTTCGTCGCTCATGTCGCTCGTTTCCCGTTCGTTTTTGGAGAAGATATTATATCATATTTCGCGGCGTTTTCAACGAAACGTGATCGCAAGTCCCTCGCGGAACGCGCCGCGCAGGTAGAGCGCCGCCGCGCCGCCCTCGGTGTGGTCGTGCGGCACCGCATGTCCCGTCACGCGCACCGTGTATGTCGCCGGCGCCGCCACGGCGATGCGCACGCCTTCCACGTTGTTCGTCCGGTCGCCGCCCGTCACGCCGTTTCCCCACCACACGACGCCCGTCGTCTCGTTGGAAACCGAAAGGTCGAGGTCGTTGACGAGCGTCGGCGTCTCGTCGTCCGACTCCGGCCCCGGATAGTCCGTCCACACGAGTTGCACGTCCAGCGGCGCGGCATTCGTCGTCACCACCCGGTACGCGTACGTCTCGCCCTGCCTGAACGGAATGCGATCTACCAGACGCACCGACCGGTTCGAGGGATAGAGCGTCTCCTCCAACGCGATCCGACCCCATCCCTGCGCGCCGTTCGGCGCGGCCCCGCCGCAGTTCGCCCCGGCGTCTGCGCTCATGTCGCGCGCGCCGCCCGTGAGAATGGCCTTCATCAGCGCGGCCGTCGGCGGACGGAACGCATATCCGCGCCGCTCGACGAGCCATTGCCGCACGAGCGCCGCCGCCCCCGCCACGAGCGGTGCAGACATCGAGGTGCCGCTCATGTAGACATACGAGGCGGATATCCCGTCTTTCGCCTGTGTCGAATGCGTTGAGGCGATCGCTGTCCCTGGCGCGCAGATGTCCGGCTTGACACGTCCGTCATACATAGGGCCGCGCGACGACTCGTTGAACATCTGCGATGTGTTGTCCGCATCGGAACCGTAGCTCGTATCAGGACGGTAGTTCTCTGTCGCCCCCACCGCCAGCACGTTCTTGGCGGCGGCCTCGGAAGTGATGGCATCTGTCGCATTGATAAAAACATTGCCACTCGTCCTCCATCCATTTCCAGCGGCGAACACGGCCAGAACCTCGGGATGTGCCCACAACCATCCGTCGATCTCCCAACTTTCGGCCGTATAGGCGTGCGTCGTCGATCCCAAGCTCGCCGAATGAACGTAGGCAGGTTGCGCCGCATCCCCCGTCTCGAACAGCGCGCCATAGTCGAGCGGATCGATGTATCCGTCTTCCCGGACAATGGCCCATGCCCACAGATCAGATTCGTAGGCGACGCCTTTGTACTGTCCGAACGAGAGCGCGCCGTTCCCTGCCAACGAACCCGCCGTATGCGTCCCGTGGCCGAAAACGTCTTTTGCCAGACAACCATCCAACGGCCGGATCGCGCGGACACGTCCGCGGAAATCCGCCATTACCGTGGCTGGATCGCCCGTGTCGAGCCCGCTATCGGCCGTCGTGACGAGCTGTCCCCTTCCCGTCAGCCCGTGCGTGTTCCACACTTCGCGCACGCCCATGATGCCCGTCGCCACGTTGTTCAACAGGCGCGGCCGCACGAACGGCTCCAATCGCCGCACGTCGTCGCGCGCCATCAGCTTCGACACGACCGTCGGCGACACCTTGGCCCGCAACAGGCGCATGTGCCCATTGGCGTTTGAGATGATTGTCCCTCCCTGCTCCCGCACGAACGCCTCGAGCGCGGACAGGGCGCCCGGCGACATGGGCGCGACCGTCACCTCCACCGCTTCCGGATTGGCCGCCAGCATCTCTTCAAGCCGCCGCGACATCTTCTTGGGCAATCGATCCGCTTTCGACAACCGCTCCACGCCGTTCGTAAAAGCCGCCGTCGCAGGCGAAATGATTTCTTTCGCGGCCACATTCCCAGTTCCACGCGGCGACGGCAACGCCGCCGTCGTCTCGTCTCCCCTGCCGCGCGCCAGCCACCACATCCCAAGCGCGACGAACGCAAGGCAAGCGATGCCGAGCGCCATACGCCACCACGGAATCCTGGCTGGGGGCCGTCCGCCCATCGCGCCCTCACTTCCGCCAGCTGACGGTTCCCCCGCCCGAAACGCTTCCATTGAAAGTCGCCTGCGGCGCGAAGTCCACGGTAGCGTTCTCCAGCACGATCAACCCTTCGCCCGCGCATCGCTCCAGCGTCTCGCTCGCGCCCGACAGCACAAGCCGCCCTTCCCCCCCCACCGTCACCGGATAGTTCGCCGGCACGACGTCTTTGAGCGCCACGGGAAAAATCTTCCCGGCCTCTGTGAAGCGCGCCGCGGGCGCCTCGAACCCGTTCACGGAACCAACGGTGCTCCACGCGACGTCACCGCCCGTCTCCGTACCTGCCGCCAGCGTCCAGCTGCGCGGATCGCGCCCGATGGCGTCGTTGGCCGTTACGAAGGAATAGCCGTCGAACGTCACGTCCTCGCCCAGATCGACGATCAGCGGGTTGAAATAGCATTTCGTCTTGAGGTCGCCGTCCAGCGCCTTCTGCGGCCCCTCGCGCATGGCAGGATTGCCGTTCATCGCTTTCACGTCCTTCGGCATCGGCAACGCCTTGCCGCCGCGATAGAGGCGAAACTCGCTGAACTGCGACCCGCTCCCGCCGTATTCGGGCGGGCCCTTCTTGCCAGGACGCGTCTCGCGCACGTCGAACCGAAGGTAGCGGGCCGTGACGATCGCTGACGCGCCGGCGGCGAATCGCACAGCGCCTTCGCGGACATCCAACCCCGCGTTCGCGAGAACCGCCCCCGTGAGGTCAAGCGTACCTTCGCCCTCCTTCACGAGCACGTTTCCCTCGAAGCGACGCCCCGGCTCCACCCTCTCCGTCTTCCCGGCCGGCACGGAAATCGTTTCCGCGCTTGCCGCCAGACACGCCGTCGCCACCGCGAAAAACAAGTTCCTCATTCCGTACCTCCTTCGTCCTTTTGGTTGTCGCGCCTCAACGCATCGTCTCGTCCTGCTCCACCAGACGGAACAGGCCCTTGTAGCCTTCACGTTCCGGGCCGCCGTTGATCATGAGCGCGAAGCCCTTCGCGCCACCCGGCAACGACTGCGTGACGATGTACTTGAGGAACTCGCCGTCCGTCGAATAGCTGTTGCCGAATCCGGCCACGGCCACGCCGTGCGGACGCGCCAGCACGAGTTCGCGCACGTTCTCCACCTTCCCCGCGTCGTACGGCACGGGATAGATGATCTTCGTCGTCATGTAGCCGGCGTCGATCGCGATGCGGATCGCACGCATCCGCTCGCGCGGCAGGCCGAGCGTCCTATGCGCGTTGCGTACGAAGATCTCGGGGCTCGCACTCACCACGTAGTTCTCCACGCCCGCCTTCTCGAGCGCCTGCATGATCTTGACGGACGACGCGAAGTACCAGTGGCGGTAAACCTCGTCGTACTTGCGCAGGCAGAAGTCGTCCAGCTTCGCCGCCGGTACGCCCCGATAGATCTGCCCATTGTACGGCCACGCGAGCCAGCGACCGATCTCCTTCATGCGGGGATAGTCGCGGTCGCGGTAGCGGATCCAGCCTTCCGACCCCTTGTACACGGTGGACAGCCCCGCGAGGATCGTCTCCTCGATGAGCCCCTTGAACTTCTGCACGCCATCCTCGTCAAGGCCCTCGCTCACGTCGCCCTTGATGATCGTGCCGTCGAAGTCCCAGAACGCCATCGGCACCGCGTCTGGACGAACCGCCTTCAGCTTGGCCACGTTGGCCAGAACCGTCGCCACCACCTCGTCCGCGTGCGTTTCGGGCGCGGCGGAAACGCCGGCCGCGAAGCACGCGAACCCGACAAGGAAAAACAACCGGAATGCCGCCATGGCCTTACCTCACGCGCTTGATCGCCCCGAACTTGCACACCTGACCGCACTGCTTGCAGCCCGCGCACTGCGTGGGATCGATCTTCATCTGGAAGCGTCCCGGCGCCGTCTCCGCGCCGCGCGTGATGGCCGGGCAGCCCAGCTTGAAGCACGCGCCGCACGCCTTGCACTTGGCGGGATCAACCTCGCAGAGCCCTTCCTTCGTAAGCTTGGCCGCGATGCGGCACGGCGCATACGCGATGATTACCGCGCCCTCGTCGTTGTCCATCGCGTCCTTCAGCACCTTCTCCAGCTCCGCGAGGTCGTCGGCCGAAACCTTCACCACCTTCTTGTAGCCCATGGCCTTCGCCACGTCGGCGATCTCGGTGACGGGCGCGGGGTCGCCTGCAAGCGTCTTGCCCGTGCCGGGGTTGTCCTGATGGCCCGTCATGGCCGTAATGCGGTTGTCGAGCACCACGGTCGTCACGGGCGTGCCGTTGTAATGCGCCGAAAGGATGCCGGTGAGGCCGCTGTGGAAGAAAGTGGAGTCGCCCAGCACCGCGCAGATGCGGCCCTTGAGGCCCGCCTTGCGCATGCCTGCGGCGTTGCCGATGGAGGCGCCCATGCAGATCGTCGTGTCCATCGCGTTGAGAGGCGGAAACGCGCCCAGCGTGTAGCAGCCGATGTCGCCCGTCACCGTCGCCTTCAGCTTGTTGAGGACGTAGAACACGCCACGGTGTCCGCAGCCCGCGCAGAGAACGGGCGGGCGCGTGGGCAACGACGCGTCGGGCTTCGCGGCCTTGGCCTTCGGCACGTCCTTCAGCAGCTCGTGGCGCAGGTTCTGCAGCCGGTCGGGATTCAACTCCAGCATGTTGAGCTCGGTCTTGTGCGACTGCACCTTGATGCCGAGCGCGCGCGTCTGCTCCTCAAGGAACGGGTCGAGCTCTTCCACCACAAGCACGTGCCGAACGGTCTTCGCGAACTTCTTCACGAGATCGGCGGGGAACGGATTCGTCCAGCCCAGCTTGAGGACGGTGAATTCGGGGAACACTTCCTTCACGTACTGGTAGGCTACGCCGCTCGTGATGATGCCGATCTGCTTCTTGCCCGGCTCGATGCGGTTGAACT
>CAMNLN010000049.1 GCA_946543025.1 uncultured Verrucomicrobiota bacterium | reverse complement strand
TTTAGTATAGCAAAAAGACGGCAAGAAGTAATTGCACAAGAAAATCAAAAAATTGGATATTCTGTCCATGTGCAAGATGAGGGCATGTAACCCGCCGCCCGCGCGGCGCAGGTGTACTGCGGCCGGAGCGTACGAGGTGTTCGGTTCCTACACATTCACGGCATCCGATGCGGTCGGCGACGAGGGCAGGACGTGTCGCATTCTCGGCTACACCTTGCAGGAGTGGAATGGAAGTACATTGGGCGCCGCAGAAGAACATGCGGGAGCTTCATACGAGTATGTCGTCGGCACGTCGCCCGCCAAGGTTCTTCTCACGTGGAGATGGCAGTCGGCTGGCACGATGGTGATTTTCCGCTGACAGCCTGGCGAATTCCGGAAGCGTCCGTTTACCCGTGCGCCGCCAAGATGGCGGCTCTCCATGCGGGAGGGTCGCAGTTTACTGCGACCGCCGATTCGGTCGCAACAAGTTGCGTCCCTCCCACGGTGGGGCGAGCCGTCCTCGGCGAGCCGCACGGTAGGGGCGGCGTTCCATGCCTACCCATTTTCGTTCTTGCACGGAGAGTGCGGATTTGGCATACTAAACTCGTTGAATCCTTCAGACGCGCAAGGCGGTTTCTGCGAGTTCCTTCAAACCTCGTGGACTGGCTCGCGAATGGCGTGAAAGTGGTTTTTGCAAATACCTTGTTTTAACAGGAGAAAGTCATGAAAACATGGTTGTCGGCAATCTGTGCGGTCTGTGCGTTTGCGGCTTTGGCGCGTACGGTCGCGTTGTGGCCGGTCGAATACGATATCGGCAGGAACTCTTGGAATCCGTACGGCCAGGCGAACGCGGTGGACGGATCGTATCCGCTCCATCTGCACGGAATCAACCTCAATCTCTCGACCGACGATCTCCAGATTGGCTGGGAGCTGCCGCCGAATCCGGACTCATCGGTGCCGCTCGAACGCGCGCGCAACCGCCGTGCCGTCGTCGCCCTCAGCGGCGATGGCAGTAAACCGGCGCTCTGCTGCGAGAACCTCGGCGCCGACCACCTGACGCGCATGCACGACTATACGGTCGAGATGTACGTGAAGCTTCTCGACCTGCCGACGGGAACCGGTTGGTATTACCTCTTCGGCGCGCTCAACAAGGACTCGGGCAGCGACCCGCAAGATCTCAAAAACCGCTGGATGGTGACGTTCCGACATGACAATTCGGCCGGAAACTATTACTGGAACCACTTTTCGGACGGCGGAAACGTCGGCGACAAGACGATAAAGACGCTAACGAACGAGGAAGCGGCGGCGCTCACCAACGTCTGGCATCACATCGCTTTCACGCATGAGGCGAAGAACGCGTCCAACAAGGAGGAGTGGAGGCTCTATCTCGACGGCGAACTGCTTGGGTCTGACAGCAACACGCCGCTCACCTCCATCGTGACTCCGGTCGCTCATAGCTTCGAGGTGGGCGGACGCTTCGGCACGGCTCGGGCGAGCGCGGCGTTTGACTACATCCGCGTTTCGGACGAAGTTCTCGACCCGTCTCAATTCCTCTGCGCGGAGAATCCGAACATGCCGAACGTCTCGTCGACCATCGCCTACTGGAAGTTCGATGTCGGCGCGGACGGCAAGCCCGACCTGCGTCCTGCGGTCGGCCAGGCGGAACTCTCGGGCCTCATTGGCATCGGCGACAAGATCAACATGCCGACGACGATCATGACGCCCTGCCGCACCGAGCAGGCGCCGACGGGCATCGCCGACAACAACGGCTGCGTGCGCGGGCGCGGGCCGAGGTATTCGTCCCTCAGCCATCCGTCGCTCGGAAACGAGGTGACGCTCACGAACGACTTCACGGTCGAGGGATGGTTCAAGCCAGAGGCGGCCGCCTACGACGCCGAGGTGAACCGGACGCTCTTCGGAACCCGCGACGTGTCGAATGTTGGCTGGACGCTCTTCTTCACAAAGAGCGCGAAATTCGGCGACGGGAAATCCTGGGGTTTCTTCGTCAGCCTCAACAGCGATGCGAAGACCGAGGAAGTCTACTTCACGAACGCCACCGACCTGGTCGAATGGAACGACTGGAAGCATGTCGCGCTCGTCTATGAGGCGGGGGCCGGCAACGGCACCTGGAAGATCTATCTGGACGGTGAGTTGCACGGCAGCGGCCAGAACACGGTCAAACCGAGCTACGCCGATCCGCCGAAGTGGCCGTTCCTCATCGGCGGACGGCACAACAACACGACCGACTGGAAGGGCTGCATCGACTACGTGCGCGTCTCGAAGGCGGCCCTCCAGCCCTCGCAGTTCCTGCGGTCGAACGGCGGTACGGCGGCGACCGACGTCGTCGCCACTTGGCCGCTCGACGTTTCGGACGAGATGTTCTTCGATGGTGTCGACATATCCGGCAACGAAAACCATCTCGACCGCAACTGGCAGGACAAGTATCCGAACACATCCTCGAAGTACATTCTCCAGGCGAAGGACGACGCGCCGATGATCACGAACCCTGACCGCACGTTCGGCTTCCGCGGCGATCCGACGGCGAAGAACGGTTCCGTGCAGTTCTGGGAGGCGATCAACAAGAACACGTGGCCCGGACGGTGCAGCTATGCGGCGACTCGAGACCGCACTGTCATCGAGGCGATGCGAAAGCGCGAGCCGCTCACGATCGAGATGTACGTGAAGCGGACCTGCGACGCCTCGGCCTGCGACGCAAGCCAGTGGGAGCATCTCTGCGCATGGTGCGGTTATCTCGACCCGAGCGGACGGTCCGGCGACATGGTGCTGATCCGCTATCATCCGACGAGCGGATTTCAGGTCAACGACCAGGCGTGGATGCAGACCAACGGCGACACCTCGTTCAACGACAAGGGCGCGGTCGAGCCGAAGGACGAATGGCGTCATTACGCGTTCGTCCGCACGTTCGAGGGCGCTGATCTCGTGTGGCGGCTTTACATCAACGGGCAGCAGGAGGGTATCGTGCAGAAGACCGCGCGCACCACCATAAAAGGCAGCACGCCAGGCTACTCAAATTTCCTGATTGGCGGGCGCGGCTACGATGTCACGTCGTTCAAGGGACGCATCGGCACGGTGAGGATCTCGTCCACGGCGCTCGGCCCCGACGACTTCCTTTGCGCGGCGAAACAGACAGTCCCCGTCGCCTCGGCGCCAGAAGCGATCGGCATCTGGCCGCTCGACCGCGACGGCGAGAAGGTGGTCGCGACCAACGCGGTAGGCGGAGGCGGATACGGGCTTGTCGTTTCCAACGCGAGCGTCTGCGCCGAGCGGAAGCAGGGCTCTGTCGCGTTGACGCAGGGCGGTGCGGTGGCGCCGTACCTCGGGCTTTACGCGACGATGTTCCGTCCGTTCACGGTGCAGGGCTGGGTGAAGAATCCGTCGGGGCCGCTCTGCGGCACCTGGGACGACACGACGGAAGGCGGCTGGCGGCTGACGGCAAACGGAGACGGCACGTTCGATCTGGTCGGACGGTCGAACTTCCGCAGTACCTATTGCCTTGAAGGAACCTTCAATGCTGGCGCGATCGACTGGAGCGCGTGGCATCATGTGGCACTCGTATACGATCCGCTTTCCGGGGTGGAGGGAGCTTGGACGTTCTTCGTGGACGCGAAGGCCATCGGCACGGTTGCCAACCGTTCGCGACCTGACGACGCTTCGCTGATGGTGCCGAGAGATTTGGCGATCGCCGGCGGCTACGACGGGCGGAACGACGGTTGGCGGACGCCGTGCCGGCTGCTGACCGCGCCGTTCACCGGGGTGATCGATGACTGGAAGTTCACGCGTAAGGCGCTGACGGCACAGGAGCTTGATTGGGTCCCGCCGTCCGGATACATCATCGTCGTGAGGTAATCAATGTCGTGAGGTAATCAATAATGAATAAACATCTGATCGTCGTTGTCACGTGCCTTTCGTTGGCCGCCGCCTGGGCAGACTCTGGTCCCAAACTGAATCTTGTGACTGGACATGACGTGGAGCTGTCTGTCTTCCGCGAGGGCGCGCAGTTGTTCAGCAACCGGCCCTATCGGGCGCCTAAACTGCCGTCACTCCTGGACGGCCAGACCCTTGTCGTTGCGCCGATTGAAGGATTCCAGATTGACTGCTTGACGGACGGGAGACTCTATGCGCTTGCCCCGGAAACCCCTTACCATAAAGACACGAAAGTAGGCGAGGCGCTTGTGAAGCAGGGCTTTGAGCGGGTTGCAGACGTTCCCGTCTTCCAGCTCTTCGGCACGAAACCGTGGGAGCGCGTGGTTACATACCGGAAAGATGTCCGCGCGGGCGAACATTTTAACGTCGCCAAGTGGGCGGTCTTTTTCGGCGCTGGTGCGGTGGCGCGGTCGGACGCGCCTCTTCCGCCCTATCTGGCGAATCCGCCGACGAGGATTGACGTCGACGGCGGCCGTCAGCTCTTTGTCGATGACTATGTCGTCGAGTCGAAAAGCGGCGTCGTGCGGCATTGGAACAGCCCGGTCAAACTCGAGTCGCCGATCCTTCGTCCGACACGCGAGGACGGTACGCGCGTCGGCGGCTGCGCCGTCGCGACGGACGGTGGCCTCTGGTGGGATCCGATAATCGGGAAATACCGCCTCTGGTACGAGGACAACTGGGCGGGCAACATGCGCTATGCCGAGTCGAAAGACGGTATGCAGTGGGAATTCCCCGACCTCGGGAAAGTGAAGGGCACGAACCGCGTCTTTGCCGATGGCGAGGAGACATGCAATCGCGATCTCGACAGCTGGAGCGTGTGGCCGGACTACACGGCGGCGAATCCCTACGCCGACTGGAAGATGTTCACCTCGGCGCCTGGCCGGCTTACTCCCGACACCTTGTACGGATCTCCCGACGGGCGTTCGTTCACGCGCATCGGCGTGGTGGGGTGGAGTTTCGACCGTTCGACGCTGCATTTCGATTCTCTGCTTGGCAAGTGGGTTTATTCGCTTCGCGACGGGCGTCCTGGTGTCGGGCGGGCGCGACGTTTTCTAGCGGTCGATGAACTGAAGAAGGAGAACGCGCAGTACTGGTTCGAGAACGACCCGAAGAGACTGTCGGAACGCCCCGCCGGGACGGTCGAGCCGGAGCTTTGGACGAACGTCGACGGCGAAGGCAATCATCAGCTCTACAATTTCGACGCCGTTCCCTACGAGTCGCTGATGCTGGGCGTCCGCGAAGTCCTGCATGTCGACATTTCGCCTGACGGCAAGAAGCGCGACAATGGGTATTGCTGGGCGGTCGGCCTTCCGAAGACGACGGGGCTGCAGTTCGCGTTTTCGCGCGATGGCCGACACTACACGCGCGCGCCGCAGGAGGCGATCAGTTCGAGCGGCTGGGGCTCGGGCAAGTGGGACACCGGTTATCTTTCGGCGATAGGCGGCATCTGCGTCATCAAGGACGAACGGTTGTGGTTCTACTACTCTGCCCTGCGCGGCGACGCGGAGATGCGTGGAGAGAAGACCGGCAAGGTGCCGATGCAAAAGCAGGGCATGTACTACAACGGCGCGATTGGCGCGGCGACGCTCAGGCGGGACGGTTTCTGCGGCATGGTGACGGACGGCAACGGCGAGATCGTGACGCGACCGCTCGCGTTCACCGGTGCGCATCTTTTCGTAAACGCCGAATGCCTCTACGGCGAGGTGAGGGCCGAGATCATCGACGGGACGGGCCAGGTCGTGCCGGGCTTCTCCGCGACCGACTGCCGGGAACTCAAGTACGTCGACAGGACCAAGGCGGAACTGGTGTTCGGGGACGGCGCCTCGGGAATTCGCGCCCTTCCGAAGGGGGATGGCCTGAGAATACGATTCATGCTCCACTGCGCGACGCTCTACTCGTTCTGGGTGTCGCCCTCCGAGCGAGGCGAATCGCGCGGCTATGTCGCCGCAGGCGGCCCCGCCTACAAGGGGTTGAAGGATATCTGAAATGCCTTGAGGGCAACGCGCCCTACTGTTGGAGGGTGTTGAGGATTTCGGCGGTTAGGCGGCCGGAGACGAGGAGGCTTGCCGCCGAAATCTTGTCGAGCGTGTCGTTGGGGGTGTGCCACCAATCGTTCAGGCCGGGCGCGCTGCCGAAGTCAAAATCAATTAGGTCAATCGACGGATAGCCGATTTCAAGGAACGCCGAATGGTCGTCCTTCACGACGATATCATCCTTGACGGTGATCTTTTCGGCGGCGCCAATGCGCTTGGCGGCGGCGAGCGCGACGCCCTTGAGAAAGGGCGTCGTGTTGGCGGGGATGGTGATGTTGAGGTTTTTGTCGCCGAGCATGTCGAGGCAGATCGCGGCCTTGACGGCGCGGTTGCGCGCGCGATAGGATTCGGCCAGGCGGCGCGAACCTTGGAACCCGTCGTTCGGGCCGTACGACTTGCGGCACTCCTCGCCGTCTGTCCAGACGATCGCGATGTTTTCGGACGGACGTCCGGCACGGCGGATCGCGCGGACGAGGGCGATGAGCAGGCCGGAAGTGGAGGCGCCGTCGTTCGCGCCCTGGAATCCGTCGCCGATGCCTGGCATCGTGTCGAAGTGCGACATGACGACGATCCAGGCGGCATTCGTCTTCGTGCCGGGGAATTCGACGATGACGTTGGCGAACGGGCGTTCACCGTCGGGAGTGGGGGCGTGGAACTTGTCGAGGGTGGCGTCCACGCCCGTCCGGCTGACGCGGTCGAGGATCCAATGCGCCGCCAGACGGCCGCGCAGGGTCCCGGCGTCACGCGGCGTACAACGCTCTACCAGGTTCGAGGCGGCGGCAAGCGCGACATGCGCGTCGTCCTCGGTGAATTCGATCGGGGCGGCGGAAAGGCGAAGGGTGAAGAATGAAAGATGAAAGGCGAGGAGGACGGCAGACGGCAGACGCCAGACGCGAACAAAGGACATTCGACATTCGGTATCCGACATCCGACAATCCTCACCACTAACGACTAGCCACTAACGACTAGCCACTATTAATCCATCTTCACGCCGATCATGGCGAGAACGCGGTCGAGGTCGTCGTTGTCGATGAAATCGATCTCCAAGACGCCTTTCGTGTGCTTGCCGTTGGCGTGGGTCATGCCGCTCGTGAGGCGGACGGCACAACCGAGCACCTTGTGGATTTCCTCGGCGAGCTGACGCGCGTAGCTTTCAGGGATGTCGGGTACGCCGGCCTTGCGCTCGACGACAGGCGCGTGGAGCCTGGCGATACGGCGCTCGAGTTCGCGCACGGTGAGCCCGCCCTCGGGTTCGCCCGTGCGGGGATTGGGAATCGGGGCGCATTCGCGGGCGAGGCGGCGGATCTCGGAGGCGTCGTCGAGGGAGAGCAGCACCTTCGCATGGCCGGTGGAGATGGCCTTCTTGCGCAAAAGGTCCTGCACGTCGTCGGGCAGCTCAAGGAGGCGCAGCGAGTGGGCGACGGTGGCGCGGTTCTTGCCCACGCGCTCGGCCACCTCGGCCTGGGTGAGGTTGAAGGTGGAGACGAGCGTACGGTAGCCTTCGGCCTCGTCGACAGGGTTCAGGTCATCGCGCTGGGCGTTCTCCGTAATGGTCATCGTGGCGGCCGTCGCGTCGTCCACGTCCTTCACGGTGACGGGCACGAGCTTGATGCCGGCGAGGAGGGCGGCACGCAGGCGGCGTTCGCCGCAGATGAGCTCCAGCTTGCCGTCGGCGCGTCGGCGGCAGGTGAGCGGCTGGATGATGCCGTTCGTGCGAAGGGAGTCGGCAAGTTCCTGCAGCGAATCGGCCGCGAACTCCGAACGCGGCTGGTAGGGGCTGCGCTCGATGTCGACGGCCGGCACCTGGAGGACGCGCTCCGTCTCGGCGAGAGCCGGGGCGGCGGTTGGCGCGTGCGTCTCGGCCGTCGGGGAGAACGGATTGACCACCCGTTCCGGCGCGGCCGGCGGCGGCGGCGTGATGAGGGCGTCGAGTCCGCGTCCCATGCGGCCAAGGCCGCCGCGCTTCTGTTGCGACTTCAACGCGGCGCGCGTGGGCGGCTTGGCGCCGGACGCCTTCTTGAGGAACGGGTTGGACGGCTTCTTCGCGCTCATGGATACATCCCCGGTTGGTTGAGGCCCGTGTTTTCTGGGAGGCCAAACATCACGTTCATGTTCTGGAGGGCCTGGCCTGCCTGGCCCTTCATGAGGTTGTCGATGATCGAGACGATGCGGAGCTTGCGCGTCCGCGCGTCGACGGAGACGACGATATCGCAGAAGTTCGTGCCGCGCACGCTCATCGTGCCGACGGCCGCCGTGGAGGGGAGGATGCGCACGAAGCCGCTCTCCGCGTAGAACTTCCGGTAGACGTCGAGCACGTCCGCCTCGGTGGCGTCCTGCGTCAGGTCTCCGTAGAGGGTCGAGAGGATGCCGCGCGAGATAGGCAGTACCTGCGCCGTGAAGATGACGGTCACGTCCTGGCCGGCCTGGAGGCCGAGCTCGCGCTCCACCTCGCACACGTGCTGGTGCCCGCTCAGGCGGTAGGCGTTGATCTGCTCGCAGCGTTCAGGATAGTGGAACTGGGGCTTCGCCTTCTTGCCGGCGCCGGAGACGCCGCTCTTGCAGTCGCACACGAGCCCCTTCGGGTTCACGAGGTGCGCCTTGAGGGCGGGCGCGAGGCCGAGGATGCAGCTGGTGGCGAAGCAACCGGGGTTGCCCACGAGGTTGGCGCGGGCGATCTCGGCGCGGTGAAGTTCGGGCATGCCGTAGACGTTCGTGCCGAGCAGCTCGGGGGAAAGGTGCTGCGGATCCTTGCCGAGGCGCGTGGCGTAGTCTTGGTAGGCGGCGAGCGTGGTGAAGCGAAAATCGCCCGAGTAGTCGATCACCTTCGCGCCCTTGGCGAGCTCGGCCTTCGCGTCGGCCATGCCTACGCGGTCGGGCGTGGAGAAGAACACCACGTCGTACGCGCCCTGCACGGCGGGGTCGTCCGCCGCATGGATGGGCAGGTCGCAGAATCCCGCGAGGTGCGGATAGACGTCCGAAATGCGCTTGCCCGCGTCCTCGCGCGCGACGAGGGCGGAAATCTCCGCGCACGGATGCCGCAGGAGCAGATCGATAATGCCGAGGCCGCCATATCCCGTGGCCCCGACCACCTTTGCTTTGATCTTCTGGTTCATGGGAATGAAAATTATACCACAATCCCTACGCGGGGGAACATCCTTTCTGCATCCGGTCAGCGAAAGAGCCAGAGCGCGCAGCCGACGAGCGGGGGCATGGTCAGGATAGAGAGAAGCGTGGTGAGCGAGACGAGGCCCACGGAGACGGCGACGTCGCGTTCGTAGCGGGCGGCGAACATGGTGGTGAGCGCGGCGACGGGCGCGGAGGCGGCCACGACGGTGGCGACGGCCATCGCGGGTTCCGGAGGGCGGAAGAGCCAGAGCGCGCCGAGTACGGCGGAAGGGATGACGCCGAGACGCAACAGGCCCGCGAGGTAGGAGCCGCCGCACGCGAGGGCCGGGCGGAACGAGGCGGCCGCCAGGTACCAGCCGATCACGATCATCGCCACGGGGGTGTTCAGGTCGGCCATCATGCGGAGAGGTTCGTCGAGAACAGGCGGTAGGCGGCAAGAGAAAAGAAAGAAGGGAAGCCCGCAGACGATGCCGATGCTGCCGGGGTTCACGAAGAGCGTACGCACGCGCACGTCCTTCAGGCTGCCTGCCATCACCACGAGCCCGTAGCTCCAGCAGACGAGGTTGAATGTCGCCACGTAGACCGCGCCGTAGAACACGCCGTCGTTCCCGAGAAGGGCGTATTCCAAGGGGATGCCCATGAAGCCGGCGTTCGAGAAGATGACGGCGAAGCGCAGGACGCTTTCGCGGCGCTTGTCCTTCTGGCGAATGCAGAACGAGGCGAGGATGCCGAGCGCGTGCGCGCCGAGGGCCGCGCCGAGCGCCCAGCCGAGGCCCGCAAGGAGGCGCGGCTCGAAGGGCCGCTCGAAAGCGTGGACGATCAGGCAGGGCGTCACCACGAGCACCAGCAGGTCCACCATGCCGCGCACGACGGTCTCCGAGAGGAGCTTCGTGCGGTTGCAGGCGAACCCGACCGCCATCAGGGCGAACAGGACGCCCACCTGCTGGGCGACAACAAGGAGACTTTCGAGCATGGCGGGGAAATTATACCATAACGGTTTTCCGGCGACGCGAAATTATCGTTGCCTAACGTGTTCGGATGTGGGATAATGCCCATGCGTTCCGCCGAAGACGGGACCGAAAGGACCAAGAACATGACGATAGCCGACGTGGTGAAGATTCTCGATGGCAAGCTGATGGCCGGCGACGGCACCAGCCCGCGCGCCGTGGGCGCCGTGGTAGCGAACGACCTGATGAGCGACGTGCTGCTGCACGACGCCGACGACATCCTGCTGCTCACCTCCCTCGCGAGCGACCAGGCCATCCGCACCGCCCACATCGTGGGCGCGATGGGCGTGGTCGTCCACAACGCCAAGCCCCTCTCCGAGACGATGCTCAAGGTGGCGAACGACCTCGCCATCCCGCTCGTCTCCAGCCCCCTCTCGAAATACGACGCCTGCGTGCGCCTGCACGACGCGTTCCTTGCGGAAGAACGGGGCTGAGATGGCCGACGAGTATACCCCCACCATTCTTCAGGGGCAGCACACGAACGACGACGAGATTCTCGCCAAGACGCCTCTCGACACGAAGGCGCTTGGCGGCGATTCAAGCGTCATCATCATGGAGCTCCTGCAGCGTTTCAAGGTGCGCGACGTGATGAAGCGCCAGATCATCTCCATCACGCGCAGCGCGACGCTCCGCGAAGCGCAGCGCCTCATGCGCGAGAACCGCATCTCGGGGCTGCCCGTCTGCGAGGACGGCCGCCTCTACGGCATCGTCTCCGTGAACGACATCATCAACGGGCTCGACAACGGCTGGATGGACCAGTCCTGCGAGAGCCACATGGCCACCAACCTCGTGGTGCTGGAGGCGGGCATGCCGCTCTCCTTCGCCCTCAGGTACTTCAACAACTACACGTACGGGCGCTTCCCGGTGCTCGACGCCGATCGCAAGCTGGTGGGCATCGTCTCGCAGCGCGACGTGATGCGTGCGCTCCTCTACGAACTTTCCGTGGAGATTCGCAAGCTGGAGCGCAAGACCTCGAGCAACGTCCCCGAGCATGCCACGAGCGAGCGCTACTTCCGCCGCGAGTGGGCCGTTGTGCACAACGACCTCTCGCGCGCCGGACACGCCGCGAACGACATCAAGAGCATTCTGCGCGAACGCAAGGTGGACCGCACGGTCGCCCGCCGCGTGGCCGTGGCCGCCTACGAGCTGGAGATCAACATCTGCATCCACTCCCACGGCGGCGTGCTCGTGCTGCTCATCTCGGACGATACGGTGACGATCACCGCCAAGGACCGCGGTCCCGGCATCGCCGACATCGAGTGGGCCTGTCGCGACGGCACGTCCACCGCAAACGACTGGATCCGTTCCATGGGCTTCGGCGCCGGCATGGGCCTTTCCAACTCCAAGCGCGTCTCGGACGCCTTCGACATCCAGTCCGAAGTCGGCAAGTTCACGAAGGTGACCTGCACGTTCAACCTGAAACCGTCATGACGGCGCGCCGTCTGTTCTGAAAAACCTGTATCTTTTTCTGCTGGCTCCGGGATGCATTTCATGCTGTCGGTGCGCGTTGGAGAGAGGTTGAGTTTGCCTGCGTCGCATGAGTCATGGAACCTGCCGGGAAGATTGTTTTCGGTATAACTGCGATTTTGGGGCAGATAACATCATCTTGTGTGTCCAAAATAAAAAATACACAATATATTGATTTTCCGCTTGCGCTCGGCGGCGTTATGCGGTATCATTGTCCGCGTTTCTGCGCGGAGGGATTCCGGTGGTTGTTCGGGACGGCATGGTGCCGTCCGCATCGGATGTGCGCGCGGGAACAAAGCGACAAGGGATTCAAGGCGACATGAACATCATCAAGCGCAGCGGCGAGGAAATGGAATTCGAGCGGGGCAAGATCGCCGCCGCCATCCGCAAGGCGAACGAGACGGTTGAAGACGCGGACAAGCTCACCGAGGCGCGCATCGAGCGCATTGCGCAGCAGATCGAAGATTTCGCGCGGACCTACGACCGCGCGTTGAGCGTGGAGGAGATCCAGGACCTGGTGGAGACGAAGATCCAGGAGGCGGGCGCCCACGCGGTGGCAAAGAAGTACATCAAGTATCGTTTCATCCAGGAACTCAAGCGCCAGCACAACACGACGGACGGCGAGATCCTCACGCTCATCAATTGCACGAACGAGGAGGCGAAGCAGGAGAACGCGAACAAGAACCCGACGATCAACTCGGTGCAGCGCGACTACATGGCGGGCGCCGTCTCGAAGGACGTGACGAAGCGCCTGCTGCTGCCGGAGGAGGTCGTCAAGGCGCACGATGCCGGCATCCTGCATTTCCACGACATGGACTACTACGCGCAGCGGATGCACAACTGCGATCTCGTGAACCTGGAGGACATGCTTCAGAACGGCACCGTCATCAGCGGCACGACGATCGACCGCCCGCACTCGTTCTCGACGGCATGCAACATCGCCACGCAGATCATCGCGCAAGTGGCGTCGAACCAGTACGGCGGCCAGTCCATTTCGCTTACGCACCTTGCGCCGTTCGTGCAGGTGAGCCGAGAGAAGATCGCGCAGGAGGTGGAGGAGGAGCTGGCGCTTGTGGGCGCGCAGATCGATCCCGCCAAGAAGGCCGAGATCGTGGAGAAGCGCGTGCGCGACGAGATCGTGCGCGGCGTGCAGACGATCCAGTACCAGGTGGTGACGCTCATGACGACGAACGGCCAGGCGCCGTTCATCACCGTGTACATGTACCTCAACGAGGCGCGCAGCGAGCAGGAGAAGAAGGATCTCGCCGTCATCATCGAGGAGATGCTTAAGCAACGCATCCAGGGCGTCAAGAACGAGGTGGGCGTGTACGTGACGCCGGCGTTCCCGAAGCTCATCTACGTGCTGGAGGAAGACAACGTCAAGGAGGGCACCCCTTATTTCTACCTCACCGAGCTGGCGGCGAAGTGTACCGCGAAACGCATGGTGCCGGACTACATCAGCGAGAAGATGATGCTCGAGCTGAAGGGCGACGTGTACACCTGCATGGGTTGCCGCTCGTTCCTCACGCCGGACCGCTTTACCGACGCCGGCATCGGCAACATCTCGAAGGCCAAGAACTACAAGCCCGGCCAGCACCGCTACTACGGCCGCTTCAACCAGGGTGTCGTGACGATCAACCTCGTGGATGTGGCGCTCTCGGCGGTGAAGGCCGCCGGCCCGGACGCCTCCGAGGACGCGCGCATGGCTCAGTTCTGGAAGATCTTCGACGAGCGCATGGAACTCTGCCACCGCGCGCTCAATTGCCGTCACGACCGTCTGATGGGTACGCTCTCCGACGCGGCGCCGATCCTCTGGCAGTATGGCGCGCTCGCGCGCCTCGAGAAGGGCGAGAAGATCGACGACCTGCTGTTCCACGGCTACTCGACCATCTCGCTCGGCTACGCCGGCCTCTGGGAGTGCGTCTACGCGCTCATCGGCAAGAAGCTCACCGAGTTCGAGGGCGAGGCGCTGGGGCTCGACGTCATGAAGAAGCTCAACGAGTACACGGCCAAGTGGAAGAAGGAGTCTGACATCGACTTCTCGATTTACGGCACGCCGCTGGAGTCCACCACCTACCGCTTCGCGAAGTGTCTGCAGGAGCGTTTCGGCATCGTCAAGGGCGTGACGGACCGCAACTACATCACGAACTCCTACCATGTGCACGTGACGGAGCCGATCGACGCGTTCGACAAGCTCGCGCTCGAGGCGAAGTTCCAGAAGCTCTCGCCCGGAGGCGCCATCTCCTACGTGGAGGTGCCGGACATGCAGAACAACATCCCGGCCGTCCTCGCGATCATGCAGTTCATCTACGACCACATCATGTACGCCGAGCTGAACACGAAGAGCGACTACTGCCAGGTGTGCGGCTTCGACGGCGAGATTCAGGTGGTGAAGGACGAGAACGGCAAGTTGATCTGGAAATGCCCGAAGTGCGGCAACACGGACCAGAACAAGATGAACGTCGCCCGTCGTACCTGCGGCTATATCGGTTCCCAGTATTGGAACCAGGGCCGTACGCAGGAGATCAAGGAGCGCGTCCTGCATGTGTCGTGACGGCGGTGTGTCCTTGACAGGCAGGGTCTACTTCGTTTCAGGCATCGACACCGGCATCGGCAAGACCGTCGTGACGGGGCTGATGGCGCGATCGTTGCGCGCATGTGGCGTCGACGCGATCACCGTCAAGATGGTGCAGACGGGCAACGACGGCTTTTCGGAGGATCTCGACGCCCACCGCGCGATGTGCGGGCTGGGGCGTCTGCCCGAGGACGAGCAAGGGCTGACCGCGCCGCAGATCTTCAGGTTCCCGTCGTCACCGCTCCTGGCGGCGCGTCTGGAAGGACGAGCCGTCGACCTCGCGCGGATCGCCGTCGCCGTGAAGACATGCGCGGCGAATCGCGAGGTCGTGCTGGTGGAGTCGGCGGGAGGCCTGTGCGTACCGCTCACGGACGAGATGCAGTCCGTCGATTTCGCGGCGGCGCAGGGCTGGCCGCTCGTCCTCGTGACGTGCGGGCGGCTCGGCTCGGTCAACCACACGATCCTTTCGCTGGAGGCGGCGAAGGCGCGTGGGATGGCCGTGGCAGGCGTCGTATACAACTGGTTCCCGGACGCCGACCCTCGGATTGATGCGGATTCGTTCGAGACGACGCGTCGCGCGCTTGTCCGCCTGGGCTTCCCGCCGGCAGTCGTGCGCGTGCCGCGCGTCCCCGCCGGCGGTCCGTATCCCGACGTCGACTTCTCGCCGATTTTCCGCCCGGACGACGGCTCGTGAGATTCCTGCTTGTCGGCGGGGGCCTTGTTGTGCTATCCTACTTCCATCCACCAGAAAGGATTTGATCATGCAGACACCAGAAGAATTCCTCGAAGCCAATGGACTTGAAACGCGCACGATCGACCGCGCGGGTCTCGTGGCCGCGTTCCAGAAGGAGATGGAGGCCGGTCTCGCCGGCGAGCCGTCGTCCCTGAAGATGATTCCGACCTTCACGTCGCCTTACGGCGAGGTCACGAAGGATTCACCTGTGACGGTGCTCGACGCCGGCGGCACGAACTTCCGCGCCGGCACGGTAACGATCCCGTCCGACGGCTCCGAGATCAAGATCGAGCACGTGGAGAAGGGCGAGATGCCCGGGGCGAAGAGCTACGTCTCGCAGGAGGACTTCTACGCCGTCCTCACCGGTCACGTGCAGAGGTGCGCCCCGTTCGTGAAGGACAACGCCGTGGGCTTCTGCTTCTCGTACCCCGCCGAGGCGTCGGCCGAGGGCGACGCGAAGCTGCTGCACTGGACGAAGCAGATCCAGGCGCCGGAGATCGTCGGCCAGTGGGTTGGCGCGGAGATGGCGAAGCGTCTCGATCCGAAGCCGTCGAAGATCACGGTGGTGAATGACACGGTGGCGACGCTCCTCGCGGGCAAGGCCGTGGAGAAGGACGTCCACTACTCCGCCTACCTCGGCTTCATCCTCGGCACGGGCACGAACGTGGCCTACATCGAGAAGAACG
>CAMNLN010000048.1 GCA_946543025.1 uncultured Verrucomicrobiota bacterium | reverse complement strand
GAGCTCCACGTTCTCCGGCACGAACAGCGGTGTTTTGTGACGGCGGGGGTGAGAACGTGAGAAAAGGCGAGACGAGGCGCGATTAGACGAGACGAAATGGCGGTTTGACGGGCGTTTGGCGGCGATGCCGGGCAGCATATCGAGCGCCGGATCAGCGAGGCGCGTTTTGAGAATTTACGCCGCCGGTCGGGCTTCAAAGGCCGCATTTAATCAAGATTTAGGAATATCAAACCGGGTTTACGACACCTCGAAAGGCAGTTTGCAACCATCAAAAAAGCCCCCTGCAGGATCGCTGCAAGGGGCTTGAATTTTGCCTGGCTGGCACGACTAGGTTTCCGCATTGGCCGTATCGGAAGTACTGGGGTTGGTTGTGTAGACGAAGCGGCCCCAGTTTTGAGGCGGCTTGGCGACGAATTCGATTGGATGGTCCGCCCTTTCGGGCTGGTGCACCCGCAGGGCCGTGACGAGTTTCTTGCCGGCGTACGCTTCCAATTCTGGCAGGGTAATCCCTGGCAGGTTCTTGGTGAAGCATTTGTTGGTCTTCACGATGTCCCATACGGTAAGCGGAATGCCGGTGACGGACTCGGTGAAAAACACCCACCCTGTCACCTTGGAGACGGGTGCGCTTTCGTAGATATACACCCTCTGGTAAAGCGGTGGCGGAGCCTTGCGGAACTCCCAGTTTTTCCGACCTTCATATATCGCCTTGGCATATTTCGGCTTGAGCGACATGACTATCACCTTCGGCCGCCGAAGCTTGCGCAGTACCGCACGGCGAATGGCTGGGTTAGCGGCTAGAAAGGCTGCGTTAAACTCATCTACGCTCAGCATGTTGCGCCGCCTTTCTTCTTGCGGGTGTGGTTGGCCTTGACCGCTGCGTCATGGCGCCTTAGGGAATTCAAGTACTCATCGCGTGGCGGCGTTACGTACTTGAACGTCACTTCCTTGACCATCACGCCCAATGGCAGCATGGAAATGATGCTGATGTCTATCGGATCCTTCGGTTCGTCGAAGCTTATCGTCTGGACTGTTGTGGAAACTATCTTGCTCATTTTGCACCTCCATCATTATTGAATGCCTTGAATAGCAACATGGTAAACAAGGCGCTCTTTTCGTTAGGCGGAAGATTGGCGAACCGTTCCGACTGGACCATTTCGCAGATTTCAGCTATCTTGGCTTTGAACTCCGCTTCCAACTGGTCTAGCAGCTGCAAGTACTCATTCATGCTGCACCTCCAACCTTGCGCTGGTTGCGGTGCACCTGGGCGTTGAGCATCATCAGAAGGCGCTTGAGCTGGTCTTCCGTGAAGTCCATCCACCCGGAGTCGCTCTCCAGGCGAACGGCCAGATCGCGAGTCTCGCAGTCTTTCACCATGCCGCTGTTGTGCATAACGCCCGAGATGTAGTTCCAGACGGTACCGTGCCAGTCAGGCTTGGCTGCGACAATGCGCTTCGCCGCCGACACGATCAGCATCTTAAGGCGCGAGAACGTGCCCATCGAGTACCGCAGCGCCCTGGCGTAGTCGCCGGAATCGTTGCAGACCCGTGTCATGATCTTGTCGAAGCCGGATCCGCGCGAGACCTCTGAAAGGCTCTCGACGCCCAGCTCCTCCATGAGTACCCGCTTGCGGTAATCTTCCTGATTCTCGCCGCACTCGACGGCCGCCGGCCTGAGCGCCCGGAAGAACGTGCGGCGCTGCAGCGGCGTTAGCGATTGTGGTTGCTTGCTCATTTGTGCTCCTAGGATGCCGGCCTTCCTTGTCGCTTACCCAGATGCCGACCGGCGGACACCTGGCGCAGCCCCACCCTGTTGCGGGGCGTGGGTTTTAATCTACAGGCCGAGCTGCATTTGGTAGCGCTCGGCGCGGTTGCGGATGTAGTCTTCCTTTCGGACACGCTCCTCGAAGTAGACTCGCGCCGACGACTGCTCGGCCGCGCTGCCGTAGCGAACGGCGCGGACAAGCTTCTCCGCGAGCGGCACCAGAACATGGTGCACGGTCTCCGCGATCGGCTCCGGCGGACGGCCCTTGAGCTGCCGCAGGGTCGCAATCAAGGACAGAAACCTGCCGCACTCCTCTGTGGTGCAGCGGAGGTTTACGCGCTCCGGGCGCGACACGCTGCCGGAATTGACCGGCGCGAACTCTCTTTTGCGACTGCGACGGCTCATTGGGTCCCCCTTGATTGCTTAAGCCATCGCGTCCGTCTTGGGGTCGATAGCAAAGGTCTCACTCTGCGTGATGCGGAGCTTGAAGCCGGCAAGCCACTCCGCAGTCTTCTTAAGGAGCCCTCGCTTGTCGATGTCCTTCTTGACCTTGACGTACTCCCTACCCTCCTTTGTAGCCTCGAGTGCGGCGGCGACGTCGTCCCAGGTATCCTTTGACGACAGAGGCTTCAAGGTCGGGTTCCCGTACCGGAACGAGAGCACCGCAAGCGGCGTCTCGCAGCTCTTCTTGTCGGCGAAGTACTCGGCGCGGTGCCCCTTCGCGAACATGGCGACAAGCGCGATTTTTGCGTCTATCGCCTTGTCGTTAGCCTCGATGAGCGGGTTGTACTTGTCCTGCACATCCTGGATGTGCTGGTCCCGCTCGGCGACAAGCGCACGGTTGGCTACGATCTCACGAGCGACCTCGTCGGCGAGAGTGAAAGCCTCTTCCTTCGATATTTCCTTAACTGTCTTTCTTGCCATTGCCTTATCCTTTCCCTAGTTGTTTGCGTTTCAGTACTCCGTCTTCATCGCGCTAAGCGCGAGATAGCCGTTTACCACCTTGCGGTAGACATCCCATGTAAGCTGGTTCTTCGACTTGCGCGTGATCGCGTACGCCTTCTGCAAGTACTTGATGAACACGCCGAGTCCGCGCGTCTTGATAAGGCGCTTTATGTCCGCCAAAACCTCTCCAGCCGGAAGCGGAAGGTCGAAGGACCGCGCGATCGTGTTGATGTCCCTCACCGGCGGAACGTCCGGCAATACGACTTTCACCACGCCGCGCCTCCGAAGCTGATCGAAGAGCAGCTGGTTCTTCCCGCCCTCCAGCCCGGCGAGTCCGACCTTCGTGGCCGCCATCACAAGCCCGCATCCGGTCCTGTCGTAGGTTTCGCGAATGAACTCCATGATCGCCTTGGAGCTCGCCTCGCTCGTGGTCTCCAGGGCAAGGTGGAACTCGTCGATGATCAGAAGGTTGTACCGTGTTAGCGACCCGAAGATCGCGTCCTCGAGCGCCCAGCACTTCGTCGCCTTGACCCCGTTCCCGAACTTGACCGCCAGCTCCCTCACGAGCCGCGGACGCGTCCAGCCGCTTCCCAGCCTGAGATAAACCGTGCGCCCGTGGTTGTTGAGCCGCTGGAACTCCAGCAGCGCCGTCGTCTTCCCGGTCTGCGACGCCCCGTAGATGAACGACGGCATGCCGTCGTTCAACGCCGCCTGGCACGCCGAGAACACGGTCTTCTTGACCTCCGTCTCGATGATGCCGATGTTCTTTTTCTTCATCTCCTCGATCTCGACCGCCTTGAACGCCCGGATCGCCTTGACGACGTTCGCCCAGCTCGCCGCACCGTAGCTGCCGCGGAACACGCGGTACAGCGTCGTCGCGTCCAGCCCGACCTTGTCCGCCAGGTCCCGCTCCTTCAGGTGGTACTCCTGGGAATAGGAGTACAGCCAGAATATCTCCTCGCCGTCCTCCTCCGACAGCCGGTCCATCTCGACCGCCTGCTTGATCGCGGCCCTCACCTGGTGCGCCGGCATCTGGACGCCCCTGACGATTATCGCCGCATGCCTTTCGCCCGGCGCGGCCTCCACGGCCGGAAGTTCGGGCACCGCTGTTGTCGCTTCGCTCATTTCCTCTCCTTTGTTTTGTGTTTTGACCTAAAGCCTAGACGCTCGCGAGGTCCTCGAGCGAGAACCCGTCGCCGTACCCGCCGTCGCTCTCCTGGCCGAACTCCCCGGCGTCCCCGCTGCCGTCCGGATCGTCGAGCCCGAACGCCGCGACGTTCGCCGCCGCCCTGGCGTTCGCGGCCGCAAGCCTCCGCCGCGCGATCGGAGCTGCGCGCCTCGCCTCCTCCGCTAGCACTTTCTTCCGCAGACCGAGCTGTGCCGCAAGGTCCTCCGGCGTGGCGTCCGCACGGACCGCCTGCATCACCTTTGCAACGCCCAGGAAGCGGCCCTGCATGTCGCACACATACGCCCTGTCCCCGCAGAGCGGGTTGACCCAGACGCGGTACTCCACGCCACGCGAAAGCAGCTTCCCTCCCGCGATCGCAGCGACCGTCAGACGCGAGCCGACGTTCGGATCCCGGTAGACGAACTGCATGTTGTTGTTCACCTTCGCCACGCAGCAGAGCTCGCTTCCGAGGACCATCGGCGCGAAGTAGTCCGGCACGACCTTCAGCTGTCCCTTGGACTTCTCCCACGCCTCCCTGGGCGAAAGACGCCGCTCGCGGTACTCGGCAAACCCTGCCTTCACCAGCGACGCCACCGCGCCCGACTCCTCCGGCGACATCTCCGACGTAGCCGGGACGGCCCGCCACGCAACCTCTCCGCGCAGCCGGATCTCGCCCGCCACGAACCCGCACTCCTCCCATCCCTCGAGCGAATGCACAGTCCGGCAGTCCATGGCCGCGTGCGCATCCTCGATCGCCTTAGCAAACTGCGGCCACGAGAGGAACGGAGCGGACACCCTCTCGACAGGAAGGTTGCTGATGTACGCGAGCGCAGCGAGCTTCTTCGCCTCCGCCACGAGCGCGCCAGTCTCCTCCGGCTGCACGCCGCGTCCGCCGCCTATCTCGCCAAGCACGTGCCCGAGCTCGTTCTTCAGCGTCGCGTGCATCTGCTCGATCATGCCCTTGTGCCTCGGGTTGCCCTTGGCAGCTCCGTTCGCAAGCCCCTTTGCGAGAGGCGCGTTCGCGAGCGCGCCCGACTCGAACCGCACCTCGCCCGCGCCGCTTGACGTGCGCCAGGCGTTGATCGAGCGCAGCGCGGCCTCGAACTCCGCGTCGCTCTTCGTGGTGCCGCGCTCGCCGCGGATTATGCAGCCGTCCTGCGGGATGCCGGAGACGCACAGGACGTAGTGGTAAACGTACTTCGCCCACGCGGCCTTCAGCGTCTCCCTCGTGCCGTCCGCCTTCTCCCGGATCGGCTTCGCTAGATGGCAGATGACGTGCGCCGTGAGACGGTCCATCGCCGCGAACTCCACGACGCGCTGCGGGCCCGCGTTGCCCTGGAACATGACCGCGTGCTCGTACCACATGTCGTCAACCTCCACCACCCTGCAGCACGAAAGCCCGACCCTGGTCTTCGACACGGTAAGCCCGAAGCGGCTCTTCGCCTCCGCCATGCCGCGCCGGGCCGCCGCAAGCGTGAACTCGTCGGGCGCGAACTTCAGCATGTTCCGGAAGCTCCATCCGGGAGGCGGGTTGCGCTCTCCCCACGGGCACACCTCGCCTTCAGCCGGGAAGTAGCCGCGCTCCTTCATGTAGAGCTCGCGCCACGTGCCGACTCCGGGAATCGCCACGCCCGCCGAGAAGTCCCTTATTAGGCGCTTCCACGCCGGCTTCATCTTCCTGCGGTTCTCCAGGACAAGCCCCTGCCAGTGCTCTACGAACTCCTGGTTCGCCGCAAGGCCCTTGATTTCGCCGCGACGGTACTTCGCCGGCACGAGGCTCCACATCCCCTCGCGCTTGAAGTCGTCGAGCTTTCGGTAGAGGCTCTTGAGCGAAAGGCCCTTGTAGCCGAGCGGCGCAAGGCGCGCAGCCATCGCCGCGGCCGCCGCGCGCTTGTCGCTCGCGGCAGCGAACACGCCGAGCGCATCCACGAAACTGAGGATCCTCGTTGCCTGGTCGCCGGGAACGACGGCGAAGAGGCGGTCCATCTCTGCGGAGGTGATTTGTGAGATCGAGTTCATGTTCGGTTTGACGGTTAAGTGGTTAGGTGGTTAAGTGGTTTAGGTGGTTTAGGCTGTCAACCTGTTGGCTAGCAGTTCGCCGGCCTTCTTCGCGAGATCCGACAGCAGCTCCGACACGGTCGCCAGGTGTTCGTCGGAGAGACGGTGCATGAAGTCCTTCTCGACATCCAGCCTGCGGAGAGTGTCGAGCGCTCCCTTCGAACTCGCCCAAAGGACGGGTTCCATCGTCGCCACCGCCTCGAGCTCCGACGCTACATCCGCATCCTTCGGTTTGCGGCCCTGGCCGCGCCCCGCTCCGCCCCATGCCGCAGGGCGCTTCACGATTCCCATGTCGACCATCGCCTGCGTGGCGGTCTTGTACTCCATTCCCGCGGTCGCGTCGGCAAGCTCCTTCTTCGTCGGCTCCCTGGTGATCGCGATCCGCGCCTCGCTGCGCTTGTCGCCCAATGTCCGCTGGTAGAACTGGATATACCGGTCAGCGGTCTTTTGTGATATTGAGAGGTTCTGGTCGACCCAAGACTCCCATCCTCCGCCATAGCCGATCGACTGTTTCTGGATCAGCAGCTCCCATCCGGCCTTAACCAGGTATTCGAGCGCGATCCTGCCGTGGCGCTGCGCTTCGCGGACGTAAGTGTTGATTCGCTCCGCAGGCGTTCCGCCGGCAATCTCCGCTTCGACTTCAACTGTCTCTACTGCGTTCTTCGCATTTCTCTTCATTTGCGGATTTCTCCTTCTTCCGGTGTGTATTCGTTGGCGATGACGTAGGCCTCAGCGGCCTCGCGTGAAATGATGTACTTGCCTCCCACAATGTTGGCAGGCAGCTTCCCCGTCTTGATGTCGGCTAGAATAGCCTGCGTCGTCGCGAGCCCGTACGCCGAGGAGACGTCCGCCGGAGCGAGGAGGGGCTTCTTCGGAAGCCGGTCTATTATGGCGCGCGTGGTGGCGTTCATGGCAGTGAATAGGTAAGAGTGAATAGTGAATAGTTAGGGCAGGCGGTCGGGGTCGGGAAGGTTGTTGTAGAGCGCGCCGAGGACCCGTTCGAGCCTCCGGCGCGAAAGCTCCATCTTCCAGCGGATAGGCGAGCAGCGCTTCGGGCACTTCTTCGCCTTGCGGAGGACGTCGAACGGCACAGGCACTTTCGACTGCCCCGGAAACGTGGTGGGATTGTTCATCGCGCGCCGCCTTTCTCGGGGTCGCTCTCCTCGTCGTCGAGTCCGGCGATCGGATCCTTCGTCCGGCGAGTGAAGTCGATGATCTCGCAGACGATGATCAGAACGACCACGACAATGGCCACGCTGAGCGCCCCCGCCATAAGCATCTTGGCTAGTTCCGCCATGTCGCACCCCTTATCCGATCACGGCCTTGACGAGAAGTGCCACCCAGGTGAAGAGCCCGAGCCCGTATGCAATCCGTTCGCAGATCGTTATCGTCTTGTCCTGTGTGCGCATTTTACTTGCCCTCCTCTTTCCTTGGATTTGAAATGATAATGGTGCACATCGGCAACTTGCCTTCGGGTACTATGTCATCTACATGAGAGCACTCGTAATCCAATCCATACAACTCTGCCGCATAGACAAAAGCCGCGGAAATCTGTGCCCGTTCTACGCCGTCACGATATTCCAAGCAAAACGCCGCAATAACATTGTCGCAACTCGCACACGCTTTCTTGATCCGGCTTGCCGTGACAAACTCGCACCGCTCCGCAAACTGTGTCGCGGTCTTTCGCACCTCCCGCGACAGTTTCCTCATTCCCTTCACATCCTTCATGATTACCTCCTTGGTTTGTGTTTTGACTAAAGTTCAACCTCTGATTACAGGCGTCCAGTTTGTCTTGGGCTTGCCGTCGACCCCGGTGCGCCAGTCCTGGTACCTCTTGATAGACGCCTCCAGCATGTAGCCGCCCTTGGTAAGGAAGAGCGGGCCTTCCTGCGCGATGCGCACGTAGTGGATTGCGTCGGCCATCTCCTCTGCGATGGACACAAGTTCCTGCTTTTGTTCGATGGTCATGTTACTTGCCCTCCTTCAAATGCCGTTTGTTTTCCACGAAGTCGGCCTCGGTCACGATGAGGACGTTGCGATCGCAACGATCCCAGCTGCACTCGACCTCAAGCCCGATGCGGCTCAAGACCTCGATCATCCCGCCAATGCGGGCACGGTTTAGCTTTGAGCAGAGCTCGCCATCGTGAATAACGGCGTGGGTGTGCAGTTCGCCGATACGCGTCTCGAGGTATTTGGCGTCCTGCTGGTAAAACTGCGCCAACGGTTCTCCCGTCGTAATCCTGCCGCTCATCTTACTTGCCCTCCTAGGATTGTGTTTTGGGTTAAGCTGTTTGACGGCTATCTAGCAATTTATCAAGGGCATCTTTCGCGAGCTTCATTGAGGCGCGCGCATTATCGACCTCGATCGAAGCCGCCACAACGCGATTCGAGCCAAGATAGGCATAGGCGTGGCCAATCGCATGGTATGCGTCTGCGAGCATCTCCTGTATTTCTTTGGAGGCCATTTTACCGGTGGTCATTTTACTTCCCTCCTAGGTTTGTGTTTTTGGTTAAGTGGTTTCGTGGTTGGTTAGATGTCGTCGAAGCTCTTTTCGTAGTCATCCTCGTTGGTGTCGAGGAACGGGCACATGCTGCACCACATCACTCCACCTCGTCTTTCCGCACGATGCTGAGGTTCATGAGCTCGGCCACGGCGCTTGAGGTGACGTTGGGCGTCAGAGCCTGGAGTTTGTGACCGCACTTCGGGCAGTACTTTTGCTTGTTCCTCTCGACGTCGTCCAGGCGCTGCCCGCAGGCAGAGCACTCCATCGTGAAGTGCGCAATGCCATGACAGAGAGTAGTTAGAACGCGGTACTTCATCACTTCCCCTCCTGCTTCGCCAATACGCGTTTGGTCACCTTCCGCCCGGGCAGCACTCCATGCTCCGCGAAATGGGTCAGCAGCGGGAGCAGGTCCTTTACCATCTTCTGCGACAGGAGCATGCGGTTTTCGTTAGCACCAAGCCAAAGGCTAGGCACGACGCGGCTGCTCTCCTGGATAGAACACGATTCCCCGCAGCGATCCTTAAAGGTCGCGTAACGGAACCCTCGGTCAGTGCACTTGATCTTCATCTTACTTCCCCTCACCGAACTTGAGCCCTAGTTCGCGCATCTTGCGCTCGAAGCGCGCCGACTTGCGCTGACCATGCCTGATGTACCATACGTGCGCCGGCGAAGTACCTGTGAGCCGCGCTGCCTCTCTTATCCCCACAGGGCGAAGCGCCCTACTCTTCCTAGTTTTGACTGTTGCCATGTCCGACCTCCTTGTGGTAAACTTCAAACTGTGTTCCACGGAACGAGGCGAAGTATACACCCAACTGGGTGTGTATGTCAACACTCATCTGGGTATTTTTTTTAAAAAGTTTTGGGAGCTGGGATGAAGACATTTGGAGACAGGCTGGAAAGCATGCGTGGCGAGTTGTCGCAAAAGAAATTTGCGGCTTCGCTCGGCGTGCCGATCAACACGTACACGAACTGGGTGCGCGGCATTCGCGAGCCTTCCATGTCGGCGATCATCAACCTCTCCACTCGATTGGGTGTAACCGCAGATTGGCTTATAGGCATAGACAAGCGGCCTCCGCCAGATTGCTCGACTTCCAAAGTGGCTGACCTGAAGAAGGCCATCATAACGCTCTTAAAGGAGTACTGACCATACGCGTGAGCTGCCGCACGGTTTTCGTGCGCCGCCACATGATTTCCTTGAGCCGCCGCACGGCCCCTGCAAGCAGCTTGCAGGGGCTTTTCTTTGCCTTGCGACCTCGCGCGCGCGCTCGGCTGTGCGCACGCGCGAGGGAAATGTCCACAAATGCCCTATTTCAACTTGATATATCGTCAAATAAGATGTTAAAAGTTTGGACACTAATGTCCAAAGTTGAAACATCTTGAAACTCAAAATGTGTATGCATTTTTCGCATTTCGCATACACGTCTCCACCCCCTTGCACCCCCTTGTACCCTGTTGTAACCCTTTTCAACTTGTTTATTCCGTTTTGACGGTTTAGCCTGTCTAACCCCTTGCGGCATTTGCATCTTTCCTTGCCATGTAGGATAATTCAGGCGCTCACAGACTCCTAGGCTAATGAGTGTTTTGACCAGCCGCCGCCCGGCGGTAGATCGCGAAGTGGCTCGCCCCCTGCGAACCGGGCACCCTTTAGGGGTTCAAAGTTTAAAGTTCGAAGTTTAAAGTTCAAAGTCGGCTGACGGGCACTGGCGGCTGGGTGGTTGTGGGCAGGTGGGAAAGACATGGAGAACGAAACGATAGACAGCTTGGTGAAGGCGGCAGTCGAAGCGAACCTCGACGGCCTGGACTTCCTATCCGACTTCTCGTACGAGGAGCTTGCTGCGGGCTACAACGGCATCGGGCCCGAGTTCCTCCCTTCCGCAGTCCGCGACCGCATCACCAAGTACCTCTCGCTCTTCGCGCCGGCGGCGCTCATACACGACATGCGGACGGACTCTTCGGACGGCAGCCGGGAAAAGTTCCTCGCCGCGAACGACGAGTTCCGCCGCAACTGCCTGAAGCTCGCCGGCCACGCCTATCCCTGGTACAGCTGGAAACGCTACCGCGCCCGCGCAGCCGCGCAGGTCCTTTTCGATTTCGTTTCCGCCGACAGTTTCGGCTGGAAAGCCTGGCTCGACGCATCCAGGAAGAACATCTAAACCAACAAACCCCAACGAAAGGAAACACCATGAACAAGTCACTGCTAATCATGTTCGCCGCCTCGATGCTCGCGCTCGTGGGCTGCCAGACCAGGCTAACCGCCGAGAAGTACCCGGAAAGCCCGCTCGCGATCCAGGAGGTCGTTGAGATCGCCGGCCAGAAGCAGGTCGTCACGAAGGACTACAAGATGGCTTCCGGCGGCTGGCGCTGGACCGCGCGCTCTCCGCTCTGGGCAACCGAGTCCCTGAAGGGCCTCGACATCGGCTGCGAGGCAGAGAAGGTATGGCTCAAAACGGACAGCTACCAGCGCGACCTGTCGACGAACGCGGTGGCAATGACGAAGACCATCTTCGACGGATCCGCCGGACTCGCCGCCGCGATAGGCAGGGCGTACGCGTCCATTGCGTCCGGCGGATCGTCGGAGCTTGCGAGCGCGGCGGTGTCGAAGATCTACTCATACTTCAAAGGCCTAGGCGGCGACGAGTCGAAGGCCGTGGTCTCCACTTCCGACGGCAAGCTGCAGGTGTCCGACGGCTCGACATGCGTGGAGTGCGACGCCGCCGGCAACTGCACCACCTGCTCCGAGCTCTGAGAGAGGGCAAACCCATGACTCAGGCTGAATACGACAAGCGCATCGCGGAGCTGGAGGCCGAGGCCGACAGGCGCGGCTGCTGCATAATCCCGGCTGAGCCGGTACCACCGCCGGAAGAGGGGAAGTAAATGGAACTGTCGGACGGTCTCTCGCTGACGCTGGGCGGCACGACGCTCGCGCTTGTCGTCAAGGAGCTCTTCGCCTGGCTGCGCTCCCGGCACCAGAAGACGGAGATCTCCCCTGACCCGCTTCGCGTCGACAAGCTCGACAAGTACATCACGCGCGGAGAGTTCAACAAGCACGTCGAGGACAACGCCCGCGACCACGAGAACATCTTCGCCCGGCTCAACGCCAACGACAAGCTGACTTCCAAGATGGAAGGACTGCTCGAAGGCATCCGCGAAGACCTGAAGGCGATAAAGAACAAACTCTTCAAGGCGAGGAACTGACATGGACGCAACCGACAGACACGTGATAAAGACAGCGCTCAAGACGCTGCAGGCTGCTGGCGGGACGGGCCTCAAGAAGCAGGCCCTCCTGGACCAGATCGACCTTGCGGCCGGCGCACCGACGACGAACGAGCAGCGCGAGCAGGCCTTCGCGCTTATGAAGGACCGCGGCTGGATCACCTTCTACATGGAGCCCATCTGGCACGACCAGAGGTGGACAATCACCGAGCGCGGCATGACCGCACTGGAGGGGATGTAATGCCGACGCGCAGCGACGCCTGGGAAGCGCAGCTCCCCGCCGGCACGGCGAAGGAGCTCTACCGCCTCACGAAGCCGCCGACAAAGGAGGAGGCCGAGGCTGGCCGCCCGTACCTGCGCGACTTCGACCGGGACGTGCTGCCGTACCTCTCGCTGCATGGCATCGTCGCGCCGAGCCATGCAACGTGGTTCCGCTTCAAGCACCGCATGCGCATGGACGAGGCGGCGGAGACGATCATCAGCGTCGAGACGTCCAAGCGCATTGCGCAGGGGATTACCGCCTCGAAGATCGACCCGCAGCTCGCGGCGGACATGATGACGTCGCTCTCCGTCGACGAGGCCGCGAAGCCGCCGGAGGAGCGCAACGAGAAGGTCATGCAGATCTTCGCATCGGCTGCGGCGATGTTCGCCAATGCCGCGCAGCGCGACAAGGAGCTGCAGCTTAAGGCCGACAAGGGCCGCCGCGACGACGAAGCCCTCAAGCTCGCCCGCGAGAAGTTCGAGGCCGCGGAGCGCCGCGAGGACGCCGCCAAGGGCGCTATCGCCGACTCGAAGCTCACCGACGCGGAGCGCATGGCGAAGCTGAAGGAGATCTACGGAATATGACAAGCCCCGTCCAGCTGCTGAAGAGCTATCAGGCGCGCGTGTACCGCGACGCCTCGCGCTTCATTGCCTGGATTGCGGGCCGCCAGATCGGCAAGAGCTTCACGGGCGCGATGCGCGCCGTCGCCATGAGCGACCTCAACGCCAAGCACGACTTCCTGATTGCGTCGCCGTCCGAGCGCCAGAGCCTGGAGGCGGTTGAGAAGTGCCGCGCCCACGTCGAGGCGTTCAACACAGTGAAGATCGCCGAGGAGATAG
The DNA here is from genome assembly GCA_946543025.1 of uncultured Verrucomicrobiota bacterium. Taxonomy (GTDB): domain Bacteria; phylum Verrucomicrobiota; class Kiritimatiellia; order RFP12; family UBA1067; genus RUG572. Next base: position 2,855 of record CAMNLN010000048.1, on the reverse strand, counting down.
TCGAGCGCGACGCGCCCGGCGCGCTGATGAAGTCCTCGACCATCATCTTCGAGAACGGCAGCCGCATTATCGCGGTTCCGGGCAAGCCCGACACCGTGCGCGGATTCTCCGCGGACATCTGGATGGACGAGTTCGCGTTCTTCGAGGATCCCGCCGCGACCTGGAAGGCGATCCTCCCGTCCATTTCCAATCCCCTGAAGGGGCTCAAGACCGCGTTCCTCACCTCTACGCCCAACGGGAAGTCTGGACGCGGCAAGCGGTTCTACGACATCGTCACCAACAAGGGCGCGATCGACCCGACGCTCATGCCGCCCCAGTACATGGCGGGCGCATGGTCCATCCACCGCACGCCCATCACGCTCGCCGCTCCGGAACTCGGCACGGACATCGACGAGCTGAAGAGCGCCGTGGACGACGAGGAGACGTGGAAGCAGGAGTTCCTCGCGCTCTTCATCGACGGCACGAACGTACTCTTGCCGTACGACGTCATGGCGAAGTGCGAGAGCATGGAGGCGACGCTTTCGATCACGCCGGAGGAGATGGCCGGGCGCGGCCCATGGTACGCCGGAATCGACTTCGGCCGCACCAGCGACCCGTCGGTGCTGTGGCTTGTGGAGAAAGTGGGCGACGTGCTTTGGACGCGCGCCGTCAAGACGCTCAAGAACGAGAACACGGTCGACCAGTTCGAGGTCTACCGCCCCTACATCGAGCGGTGCGTCCGCGTGTGCGTGGACTACACCGGCCCCGGCATCGGATTCGGCGACATCCTCGACAAGCACTTCGTATGCTGCAAGTCGACGGGCGCGAAGTTCGAAGGCGAGAAGGTGGAGCTGTGCACATTCTCGGTGCCGTTCAAGTGCGACATCTTCCCGAAGCTGCGCGGCGCGTTCGACGCGATGAAGCTGCGGGTGCCGTTCGCGACCGAGACGCGCGAGGACCTGCACGAGATGCAGCAGGTGATCTCCAACGGCAACTACAACTACAAGGCGCCACGCACGGACGCCGGCCACTCCGACCGCTGCACCGCGCTTGCGCTCGCCGTCCGCGCAGCGGCGTCCGGCGGAGAGTACGTCGCGCCGTTCGCGGCCACCGTGAGAAGGGACATCGAGAGCAGGAGCGTCTATGGCGACTAGGAAGACCATAAAAAGTACCGACAACGTCAATGCGCCGGCGCGCGTGCCGGAGCGGCCCGTCGTGATCGACGCGGCCCACTGCTGGCTTGAGCGGACGAACCCGCTCGTGGGCGTTTCGATCAGGACAGCGCAGAACATCTTCGACGCAGCGCGCTCCGGGGACACGCAGCGCCTTCACTGGCTCTTCCAGGAGATCGAGGCCGCCAACCCGGTGCTCTTCACGTGCATCGACCGTCGCCAGAGCGCGATCGCCGGGTTCCAGCTCAAGGTCTCCGCGCTGCCCTCGCAGGAAGGCGAGCTTGCGGACGAGCAGAAGGACGCGGTCGAATCGTTCCTCTCCGGCATCGAGAACTTCACCGAGATGCTCGAGCACCTCGACTCGGCGTTCTTCCGCGGCTTTGCGCTGGCGCAGCCGATATGGGAGGCGGACGGAACGGTGCGCGAAGTGCGGCTCCACAACTCGTGGGAGTTCCTGGTGCACGACGGCATCCTCTACCACAACCCGGACTGCAACGGCTTCACGCGCGCGGCCGTCCCGTGCGCGGACGCAGGCCTTATCGGCATACAGCGCCGCCGTGCAATCGACTATCCCGCGCTTTCCATCCACATCCGCCATGCGGTGGGCGAACGCGACTGGGGAAGACTCCTCGAGCGCTACGCACTTCCCAAGCCCGCCGTGACAATGGCCCAGAACTCAACGAACGCGGATCGCAACAACTACATCATCGCGGCAAAGGCCCTCGAGAACGGACAGGTGAGCGTGTGGCCGTTTGGCAGCAACATCACGGACTTTGCCGGCGGATCGCGCGGCGTCGATCCGTTCACGAACTTCATCGAACACCAAGAGAAGCTGATCGTCCTACTCGCGACCGGCGGCACGCTCACCTCTCTCGCACAGGCGGACACCGGCTCGCTCGCTGGAGGGGCGCAGATGAAGGTGTGGCAGGAGATTGTCCGGCGCGACGCCGGAGTCCTCTCCCAGGCCGTCATGCGCTCGCTCATAAAGCCGTTCCTCGCCAACAAGTTCGGCGCGCAGCCGTGCGCGGTTGGTTTCTCGCTCGAGTTCCCGACTGAACGCACGGCCCAGGACGCGGCGAATGTCGCTGCGACGCTGAAGCAGGCGGGATGGCGCGTCGACCAGGGCGAGCTTGAAAAAGCCACCGGATTCACCCTCGAACGGGAGGAATCAGCCCCCATGCCGCAGGCTTTCGCGAAGGCGAAGGCCAAGACCCCTTTGCAAAACGCCGATTTCGGCTTGCAAATCGCTCCGGAGAATCCGGACGGACAAGGAGAGGGTTCGGCGGAGGACGCGCTTGTAGAGGCTTTGAGCGGCCTATTTGAGAAGTCCCTTGCCGAAGCGGCCGCGGAGGCCATTGAAGAGGAGGAAAAACAAGATGAAGAATGACACCGCAATCTTCGCCGCGTGCAGCGCGGTTCGCCTTGACGCCGAGACCAAGGCGACCTGGTTCCAGACGTTCCCGCCATACGGGCGATACCCTGTTGCCGGAACGGTCAAGGGCGCGGCTGCAGACGCAGAGTTCGTGTTCGACGAGGCCGCTGCAAAGGCCGTGATGGAGGCTTTCAAGGCCGCCCAGCAGAACCCCGAGTGGCCTGGCGTCCTCGTGGACGAAGAGCACTACTCGCTAGACAGCTCGAAGTCGTCGGCCGCGATGGCGTGGGCGAAGGACATCCGCCAGGAGAAGGACGGATCCATCTGGACGC
>CAMNLN010000047.1 GCA_946543025.1 uncultured Verrucomicrobiota bacterium | reverse complement strand
TGGTGGAGGTGGGGGGAGTCGAACCCCCGTCCGAGGCGGCTTTGGCCGAACATCTACGCGCGTAGTGAACCTTTGGTCTCGCGGGCGGTATGCCGATTCACGGGCTTATCCGTCCGCATCCGTTCGGTTGTACGAGAGCCAGACGCGCGAGCGGAGCGCTTCCGGTCAAGTCCTGCTGGATGAGGCCTCGCCGCCTAGCAGGCGTCCGCGGGTCGGCCGGTGGCCGTCAATTAGGCCGCCTGAGCGTAATCGTTGTTCGCAATTACTGTTTTTCCTGTTTTTTAACGAGGCCAACAGGAGTCCTCGGCGCGCAATCCGGTCTCCACGCGTCCCGTCGAAACCAAATCACCCCCATCGAGTGGGAAAACGGCAGGTATTATCGCTCATTTGCCTGTGCAAGTCAAGCGCGGTTTTGGTAGAATATTCGCCATGCTTAGGTTCATTGTCATTCTTGCGGCGCTGGCCGCGTTCCTGCCTGCGGGGGCGCAGACCGCGTCCGCCCTGCCGGCCGACCGTCTCGCGCTCGCGAACCAGCTGACGAAGCGCGGCCTCTACGCCGACGCGTTGAGGGAGTACGAGGCCCTACGCGACAGCACGGCCGTGCCGCGCGACGAGGTGCTGTTCCGTCTCGGCGAGACCTATCGCCTGCTCGACAAGAAGGCGAACGCTCTCAAATGCTACGAGCAACTCCTCGCCGCCGCCCCAGAGTCGCGTTACGTCGACTACGCCCGCCTGAACAGGGCCGCCTTGCTCGACGGCCCGGCTCGCGAAAAGGAGTTGCGCGAGCTCGACCGCTCGACGGCCAACACGACCATCCGCGCGACGGCCCTCTATTACCTGGGCGAATCGGCCGAAAAGTCAAAGGACGTCAAGGCGGCGGCCGACTTCTATACGCGCGCCGCGAAGCTCGCCGGCTCGAACGAGATAGCCCGCGTCGCGAACATGCGCGGCGCCAGCCTGCTTGCCGCGTCCCCCAACGCCGAAGACCGCCAGCAGGCGCTTATCACCTACCTCAACCTGGCGCATGCGTCCGACCCGCAGCTCGCCGAGGAGTCGCTCTTCTTCGCCGGCATGCTCAGTTACCGCGACGGACGCTATCCCGCCGCCGTCACGATCTTCAGGACTCTCTCGGACAAGTTTCCCGACAGCGCACGTACGCGCGAGGCCGCCATCTACGCGGCCTGGGCGAACTACCTCTCCGGCCGGACCGCCGAGGCGCTGGAGATCGCCTCTCCCCTGCGTATCCAGAATCTCGAGGACGCCTGGTACCTCACCGCCGCGTCGCTCAAGGCCCTTGAACGGCGCGCCGACGCAAAAGCCGCCTACGACGCCGCCCTCGCGAAGTTTCCCAAGGGGCGGTACGCGGACGTGGAATGGACCGACCGTCTGGAACTCCTCGCCGCCACAGGCGACCACGCCGGCGTCCTCGCCGAGCTGAAGGCGCGCATCAACCCGCCCAAGGGCACCGCCGACCGCGCCTGGAGCTATGGTTACGAGGCCGCCATCGCGCTCACGAACTATCCCAGCGCCATCGAATTCGCCCGGCTCGTCGCAAGCAAGCAGGATAGTCCCCTCGCCCCCAACGCCCACCACAGCCTCGCCTGGCTGCTGGAGAAGACCGGCGACTGGCGCGGCGCCGCCGGCACCTATCGCCGCCTCGCCGAGCAGTGGCCCGCGAGCGCCCTCGCCGCCCAAGCACTCTACCAGGCCGGGGTCGCGGAAATCAAGGCACACCGACCCGATCAGGCGCGCAGCGATTGGACGAACCTCCTCGCCCGCTATCCGGAATCCCCCTTCGCCGCCGAGGCCCTCTACGCGCGCGCCATGGAGGAGATCCGCGCGAAGGAGTACCGCGCCGCCCACCGTTCGCTCACCGAGCTGTTCACGCGATTCCCCGACACGCCCAAGCGCGTCGAGGCCACCTATTGGCGCGGCGTCGCGGCAAAAGGTTCAGACGACCTGCCCGAGGCGGAAAAGCTCTTCCGCGAGGCGCTGGCCGCGAAGCCAACCGCCGAATTCGAGCGCGAGATCAAGCTCGAACTCTCCGACATTCTCCAGAAGCGCGGCGCCGACCTCGAGGCCGCCACGATCCTCGCGAGCCTGCTCGGGACGAAGGCCGTGGCCCGCATCTCGTCCGCCGATCTCCAGTGGGTAGCGGAGTCGATGCTGACTATTACCAACTGGACCGCCGCCGCCGCCGCCGCGCAGGCGATCGCCGCACGCAAGACGGACGCCGCCTGGGACCAGATCGCCGCCACGCTCGAAGGCGCGGCACGCGAGGGCGCCGGCGAGCGCGATGCCGCCACCGCGGCTTACACCCGCGCGCTCGCCACCGGCACGAACACCATCTACCGCACGCAGGCCGCGCTCGCCCTCGGCAAGATCGAGACGAGCCTCGGCCTCTTCGACGAGGCGAAGGCCCACCTCACCGACGCCGTGGAAACCTCCAGCTCGCGCGACCGCCTGTCGATGCGCGTGCAGGCCTACGCAGCCCTCGCCGCCAACGAGGAGGAACGCGGCGACGCGGCGGCGGCACTCGGCTACCACATGCTCGTCGGCACGCTCTTCGACGATCCCGAGGCCGTGCCCTTCGCCCTTTCCCGCGCCGCCAAGATCCTGCGCGCGCAGGGCCGCGCCAAGGAGGCTGACGACCTGCTGGCCGAACGCAAGAAGCGCTATCCGAAGGCCCGCACAGACGACTGAAGGAAGAAAAAAATGAAAGTTGCAATCGTAGGCGCCGCCGGGCGCATGGGACAGATGCTCGTGAAGCTGGCCGAGGCCGACCCCGGACTTGAGATTTCCGCCAAGGTGGACGTCGTCCCCGGCTTCGACGCCACGTGGCCCGCCGGAACCGATGCCGTCGTCGACTTCACCTTCCACGCCGCCGTGCCTGCCAACATCGAAAAAGCCGCAGCCGAAGGGGCGGCCTACGTGATCGGCACCACGGGCCTCACGGCAGAGGAGCAGGCGCGCGTAGACGCGTGCGCCGCGAAGATTCCCGTCGTGCAAGCCGCCAACTACTCCCTTGGCGTCAACCTCCTCCTCGACCTCGTGAAGAAGGCCGCCGCCGTCCTCGGACCGCAGTATGACGTCGAAATCGTCGAGATGCACCACCGCCACAAGAAGGACGCCCCCAGCGGCACGGCGCTCATGCTGGCGCACGCGGCGGCGGACGGGCGCGGCGTGAAGCTGGACGACGTGGCCTGCTACGGGCGCGAGGGCATCGTGGGCGAGCGCCCGGAAGGTCAGATCGCCCTCCACGCCTTGCGCGGCGGATCCGTCGTAGGCGACCACACGGTCATGTTCGCGGGCGACGTCGAGCGCGTCGAGATCACGCACAAGGCGCAGGGCCGCGAGGCGTTCGCCGCCGGCGCGCTCCGCGCCGCGCAGTGGGCGGTCGGCAAGAAGCCCGGCAAATACACGATGCGCGACGTGCTCGGCTTCACGCAAGCGTAGGCGTCAGCGCAGTAAAACAGGGCCGTAGAGCCCGCAGCTGATCAAGCTGTCGTTCGCCGAATAGCCGGACGCGCGGTCGCTAAAGCTCACCTCGCCACGCGCGTTGTTCAGCGGTCCGGCCTTGTACTGGAGGCAACTTCTCGTGACGCGCCGTTCGGGCGGCAGAAGACAATCGCCGATCAACCGGTTCCGCCACGTGTTCGTCACATGCACCTCCAGCTTGTTCGTCCCCTTTCGAAGCGCCGCCGCTGGCACCCTCGCGTACCACGGCGCGCACCAGACGACGCCGCAATCCGTCCCGTTCACGAGCACTTCGGCAAGACCTCCCGCCACGGTTCCCAGCATCAGCAGGCGATCGCCCTTCTTTACCTCGTCCAGCGCAAAAGTCGTCTCGTACGAGGCCGTGCCCGAGAAGTAGCGCACGGCCGGATCATCCGACTTCGTCCAGTCGCCCAAACGGTCGAACGCGCCCTCGCCCAACTTCACCGTCCACGGTCCCTTGATCGCCGTGCCGCCCTTAAGCGGCACATGCCGCAGGACCGGCGGCACGTCGGGCGCAGGCTTGTCCTGTTCCGCCAGTCTCTTCGGGCGGAACACCACAAACACAGAACCATCTGCTGGAAAGGCGAACGGCACCTTCGTGCGACCGTCCGGCGTCGGCTTCGCCTCGGACGCGCGGCGGCGGTTGCCCGTCACGGGATCCCACAGTTCGCAGATCTTGTCCTTCACGCGGAACGTGACGCTGCCGCGACCGATGCCGGAGGTCGTGACAAAATAAATGTCCGTGCCGTCCGCCATGCGGCGATGGATGACGTCGTTGAAGTCGCCCTCGAAGTCGGGCGGCGGCAGCGCGGGCCAGACGACCGGCCTTGCCGTCGCATCGACGAACGCGGCATAACGGTCCTTCAAGGAAAGCTTCTCGTCGTTGAGGATATCGTAGTTGTAGCCGCGCGGGATGGCGATGGTGGCACCATCCCACGGCAACATGCGATACCGTCCCCAGTGACGGTACGGGTTGTGTCCCGCGTAGATGGCGAGGTCGACGACCGGCTCGCCCGCCTGGAGCATCGTCTGGCAGCGCGAAAGGTAGGTGATGAAGGAGCACGACTGCTTATGCCACGTGACGTTGCGGTTGACGTGCGTGCCGGCGAAATACTCAATGCCGGGTTTGCCGAATTCGGACGGCGAGCAGCTGAACGTATGCCACACAAAGTGGTTGATGCCGTCCACGAACGCATCGTCCGCGCTGCGCTTGAGCGTGGCGGGCCACTGGTTCCAGTGATAGTCCATGTGCGTGAACGCCTCGGCCGAGGCGCGCGGGAGGCCGTAGATGCGCGCCGCGTTCGCTGCGGGCACGTTGTGCGCAAGGTCGGAATGGTGCGCCGGCGCGACGGGCCAGAACTCGCCCTGCGGCATGTCGTTCATACCCAGAAATGACAGCTGGTCCGCCTCCAGGAACACGCTTGGGCTTCGGTTCCACGGGCCGCCCGACTCGGAGTAGATCTTCACGCCGCGCGCGTGGGCGAGGCGGCGCATCGTGCCGTAGAAGCAGTCGCGGAAGAGGTCGTTGCGTACGCGGCGGAAATCTTTCATCACCTTCTCATCCGCACCGAATCCGGCGAGAACAGGCAGATGCGGACGCAGCTCGTAGCCCGCGCGGCGGCGGAACTCTTCCTCGAAGCGGGCCGTCCAGGTGGGAATCGCCCCTTCCCAGCTCACGGAATAGACATGCGTGAAGGTTGTACCCACGAGCGGACCCAGCTCGCGGAAGAGATCGCCGGTGACGCGGTCGAAGTGGCGCGCCACCGCGTCGGCGTCGATCACGTCCACGTCGAACTCGCGCTTGGGGATGGCGCAGAAGCCGAAACGCAAGGTCACCTTCCGCCCGCCGGACGCGTCCGGGGGAAGCACGGAAACCGACGGCTCGTCACGGTCATGCTCCCAGCGGTTCACCACGCCGCCCGCGTTCCGCCAACCGTCCTTCACCTTTTCGTCGGCGGGCACGACCACCTCGACGGTCGCGATGTCCGAGTAGTGATTGTAGTCGATGGGCACGTCCTTTACGTTCACGCCGCAGACGAGCCGCTTCGGGCCGTCCGCGCCCGTCTTCCAAGGCCCCTTCAGCGAGCCGCCGCAGTCGGAGAGGTTCATCGTGAACTCGAGCCCCAGCCGCGCGCACTCCTGAACGGCGAACGCCACCATCTGTCGCCATTCGGAGCTACCGAAGGCAAGCTTCACCTCGGGTTTCCACACCACCTTGTCGTAGCCGCGCGGATCGAACATCAAGACGCCACCGAAGCCGATCTTCTTCATCGCCTCAAGGTCGGCAGTAACGGTCTCGCGGTCGACGTTGCCGTTCACCCAGTACCAGTAGCACCAGGGACGTGCCGCGTCGGGCGGCGACTTGAAGTCGTCGTACAGCGCCGCCGCGAGCGGCAGCGCGCACACGACCATGCCCAGCCGCAGCAGACGCCGCGTCATTTCGCTTCAGCCTTGTAACCGGTAGCGTTGGCGTTCCATGCGAACAGGAAGAACACCATGCCGACGAGCGCGAAGCCGCCGATGGAAAGGAGCGCGGCGTTCCAGCCGAAGTGTTGGCTGATGAGCGCGATGCCGAGGCCGGACACCGTCGTGGCCGCGTACCCCATGATTCCCATGAATCCGTTCGCCATCGCCGCCGCGTCGTTCGTCGCCTGCTGAGCCGCCACGATGCCGATCAGCGCCTGCGGGCCGTAGATGAAGAAGCCCGTCCCCATCAAGAGGAGCGTCGCCTGCCAGATCGCCGCGCCGGACGGCAGGTACCAGAAGCCGAGCGCGCAGAGCCCCGCGAAAAGCATGCAGAACACGCACGTACGCACACCGCGCCCCTTGAACACCTTGTCCGTGATCCAGCCTGCGAAGATCGTCCCCACGACAGCCGCCAGCTCGAAGGCGATGATCATAAGGCCGCCCTTCGAGACGTCAATCCCTTTGTACTCCTTGAGGAAGGTGGGGCCCCAGTCGAGAAAGCCGAAACGCACCACGTAGACAAAGAAGTTCGCAAGCGCGCACAGCCAGATCACGCGATTGCGGAAGACGAGCCGCCGCCGGTCGGCATCCGTAACGACATGCTTCTCGTTCGCGTCGGCCTTCGTGCCGCGCACGTCCGAGAGGTCGAGCTCAGGAAGCCCGTCCTCGTGCGGACCGTCCTTCACGCAGAAGAAGCAAAAGACGGCCGCGAGGCCCGCCAGCGCCGCCGGCACGTAGAAGCACCATCGCCAGCCGAGGCCAAACGCGAAGAGCATCGAGCAGAGACCGAGCGCCATCGCCGAGCCGAACGAGTGGCTCGTGTTCCAAATCGACATCTTCGTGGCCAGTTCCTTCGGGTGGATCCAGTGCGTGAGCATCTTCGCGCACGGCGGGAAACCCATGCCCTGCGTCCAGCCGTTGACAATCCAGAACGCCGCGAAGAGGACGGTGAGCGACGTGCAGCCGAAGAGGAGGTTCATGAGCGCGGAGAGCGCAAGCCCGATCGTCATGAAGACGCGTCCGTTGAGCTTGTCCGCCCAGAAGCCGTTCACAAAACGACTCAACCCGTACAACACGCCGTGAACCGTCAGGATAGTGCCAAGCGCCTCCTTGGAGATCACGCCCTGCGCGAACATCTCAGGCTGCGCCATCGACAGGTTCTTGCGCGTGATGTAGAAGAACGCGTACGCGATCATGCTGCAGAGGATGAACCTCCACTGCGCCTTCTTGAACCTGCTGCTCTCATCTGCCGTCATCATGTCTGTCCTTTCTGCTGTTGCCCTGCGGACATTTTACCATACCGCGCGTTTCGCCGCCACAATCCGCCGTATCTTTGGTAGAATTGCGCGGGCCACGAACGATGCCCGCACCATGAAAAAAGAAAACGAGCTCACCCTCACCGCCATTCTCCTCGGCATCGCGATCTCCGTCGTGTTCGGCGCCGCAAACGCCTATCTCGGCCTGCGCGTGGGCCTCACCATCTCCGCCTCGATTCCCGCCGCCGTCATCTCGATGGGCGTGTTGCGGTTTGTCCTTCGGCGCGACTCGATTCTCGAAAACAACATGGTCCAGACGATCGGTTCCGCCGGCGAATCGCTCGCGGCGGGCGCGGTCTTCACGCTGCCCGCCCTCTACCTGTGGGCGGAGGAGGGCCTCTGCGCGCCGCCCGGCTTCGTGCAGCTCACCTTGATCGCCCTCGCCGGCGGCACGCTCGGCGTCCTCCTGATGGTCCCCCTGCGCAAGCCGCTCATCGTTGACGGAGACAAGACGCTCCTCTACCCCGAAGGCCGCGCCTGCGCGGACGTGCTGCGCGCCGGCGAGAAAGGCGCCAGCCAGGCGAAGTCGGTCTTCCTCGGCCTCGGCGCCGCCGTTCTCTTCAAGCTCGTCACCGATGTCCTCCGATGGATTCCCGCGACAGTCGCCATCCCCTTTCGACGATTGCGCGGCGAACTAGGGCTGGAATTCTCACCGGCGCTCGCGGGCGTCGGCTACATCGTCGGCCCCAAGGTCGCGACGCTCGTTTTCTCGGGATCGTTCCTCGGCTGGATGGTCCTAATCCCGATCTTCTGCGCCTGCTCCGAGCCGGCGGCCGCGGCCTATGCGCAGGGAGGCGCGGCGGCGGTATGGGCGGGATACGTGCGCTATGTGGGCGCGGGTGCGATCGCCACCGGCGGTTTCCTCTCGTTGGTCCGCTCGCTGCCGCTCTTCGCGCGCACGTTCAAGGCATCTCTCGCGGCAAGGGGCGGCGTGGCGGACGGCGACATCCCGCTGCGCAGGGTCGCGGCCGGCGTCGCCTGCGTCATCGTCTTCATCGCCTGCGCGCCGACCGTGCCGACGGGTATCGGCGGTGCGCTGCTGATCGCGCTCTTCGGGTTCTTCTTCGCGGCCGTCTCGGCACGCACAGTCGGTCTCGTGGGCAGTTCCAACAACCCGATCTCCGGCATGACGATCGCGACGCTCGTCGTCGCGTCGTTCGTTCTCAAGACCTGCGGCACGGCGGGCGCGGCGGGCATGGTCGCGTCCATCGCCATCGGCAGCGTCGTGTGCATCGTCGCCGCGCTCGCGGGCGACACGGCGCAAGACCTGAAGACCGGTCATTTGCTCGGTGCGACGCCCTGGAAGCAGCAGGTGGGCGAGCTGGCGGGCGCCGTCGCCGCCGCGCTCGCCATCTCCGGCGTGCTGTTCCTCCTTCACAAGGCGTGGGGCTTCGGCAGCGAGACGATTTCCGCGCCACAGGCGATGCTGATGAAGTCGATCGTCGAGGGCATCATGGGCGGCACCCTGCCGTGGGGACTTCTCGGCGTCGGCGTGGGGATCGCCTGCGTACTGGCGCTCCTGCGCCTGCCCGTGATGCCATGCGCGCTCGGCATCTACCTCCCGGTGCGGCTCAATACGACGATCTTCGTCGGCGGCATGCTACGACTGCTGGCAGACAAGTACCGTCCCGCGTCCGCCGAACGCGGCACCCTCTTTTCCGCCGGCCTGATCGCCGGCGAGGGCATCTGCGGCATCCTGCTCGCGCTCCTGACGGTGATGAAGTAACCGTCAGGTGGTGTAGTCGGCGTTGATGTGCACGTAGTCGAGCGAAAAATCGCACGTGTAGATGACGGATGAGAACGCGCCGAGATGCAGGTCCACCGTCACCGCAAGCTCGCTTCCTTCCATCTCCTTCGCCAGTTTCGCGAGCTGGGTGGCGTCCGCCACCTTGCCCTTGCGATAGGCCCACGTCTTGCCGTAGAACACCTCGGCGGCGCGGTCGTCCACCGTCGCGCCCGAATAGCCCACGGCCGCCAGCACACGGCCCCAGTTCGGATCCTTGCCGAACCAGCTCGTCTTGGCGAGGGGCGACTTTGCGACGGCGCGCGCGGCGCGATCGGCGTCCCGCTGCGTCTTCGCGCCCTTCACGGTGACTGTGACAAACTTCGTCGCGCCCTCGCCGTCCGCCGCCATCTGGCGGGCAAGCGAGATCCCGACCGCCGTCAACGCCTCGACGAACGCGCGAAAGTCCGTACCCGACGATGAGATTGTCTTGTTTCCCGCCGCGCCGGAGGCAAGCAGGAACACGGAGTCGTTCGTCGATTCGTCGCCGTCTACCACCACGCGGTTGAAGCTGGCGGCGATCGCGAGCCTGAGCGCGCGGCGGAGCATCGCCGGCGTGACGGCGGCATCGGTGGTGATGAAGCCGAGCATCGTGGCCATGTTAGGCTCGATCATGCCGGAACCCTTGCACATGCCGCCCACGGTGACGGTCTTGCCGCCGATGACAGTCTGGACGGCCGCCTGCTTCGGCTTCGTGTCTGTGGTCATGACGGCCTTCTCGGCGGCGAGCCCGGCCTCGGGCGTGGCGGCGAGCTGTGCGGCGGCGGCTTTCATGCCGTCGACGAGCCTGTCCACGGGCAGGCGATGGCCGATCACGCCGGTGGACGCCACCAGCACGAGCTTCGGGTCGATGCCGAGCGTCTTCGCCGTCGCGCGCGCGCTCTTTTCGGCATCCTTGTAGCCGACCGCGCCCGTGCAGGCGTTCGCGCAACCGCTGTTGGCGAGGATGGCCTGGACGCGACCGCCCTTCACGACCTCCCGATCATATAGAACGGGCGCGGCCGCCACGGCGTTCGTGGTGAACACGGCAGCCGCCGCGCACGGCGCGTCGGCCACGATCAGGGCCACGTCGTTGCGGCCTTCGTACTTGATGCGCGCAGGCACGCCCGCCGCGCGGAATCCCTTGGCGGCGCATACGCCGCCCGCGATCGGCTTCACCTTCATTTCCGTTCCTCCAGCGGCTGGTACTCGCGCACGTCGCGCGCCTTGTAGATGGGCTTGTAGGCCGGGCGGATGATCGGGCCGTCGTTGTCCAGCTCCTCCATCCGATGCGCGCACCAGCCCACCACGCGGGCCACCGCGAAGAGCGGCGTGTAGAGGTCCTGCGGAATGCCGAGCATGTCGTAGACGAATCCGGAATAGAGGTCCACGTTCGCGCACACCTCGCGCGCCCCCGGATGGACCTTGCGAATGATGTCCGGGCCGAGCGCCTCGATCGTGTCGTAGAGCGTGAACTCGTCCATGCGCCCCTGCTCCTCGGCGAGTTTTTTCGCCTTCTCCTTCAGCAGAACGGCACGCGGGTCACTCAAGGTGTAGACGGCATGTCCGAGGCCGTAGACGAGCCCCGTTCCGTCGCCGGCCTGCTTGCGGACGATCTTCTCGATGTAATCCGCCACCTGGCCCTGATCCGTCCATTTCGAGATGTTTTTCTTCATCTCGTTCATCTGGCGCATCGTACGCAGGTTCGCGCCGCCGTGACGGCTGCCCTTCAGCGAAAGCGTGGCGGCGGCGATGGTGGAGTACATGTCCGAATACGCGGACGTGATGACATGCGTCACGAAGCTGGAGTTGTTGCCGCCGCCGTGTTCGGCGTGGAGGATAAGCGCAAGATCAAGCGTCTCGGCCTCCAGGCGCGTGTACTCGCCCGTCCGGCGGATGAGGCCGAGGAGGTTCTCGGCCGCACCCTTCTCCGGGTCTGGGTAACGCAGCACGAGCGAATGCCCAAGGTGATAGTGCGCCTTGGCGCGATAGGCGTAGGCGGCGATCGTGGGGAACGCGGCGATCAGCCACACGGCCTGGCCGAGGTTCGTCTCAAGGTCGAGCGCGTCCGGGTTCGCGTCGTACGTGTAGGCCGTCAGCACCGCGCGGGCAATGGCGTTCATCAGGTCCTTGCTCGCCGCGCGGATGATGGCCTTCTCCTTGAAGCCGTCCGGCAGGCGGCGGTACTCGCCGAGGATCGCCTGCCACTCGGCGAGCTGCGCCTTCGTGGGAAGCTCGCCGAAGAGGAGCAAGTAGGCGCACTCCTCGAAACCGAAGCGGTTCTCCCGCTCGCAGCCGCGCACCAGATCCTCCACGTCGAACCCGCGATAGAACAGCTGGCCCGGCACGGGCTGCTTCTCGCCTTCGGACACCACGTAGCCATGCACGTTGCCAATGCTGGTGAGCCCCACCAGCACGCCCGTGCCGTCGGCGTTGCGCAGACCCCGCTTCACGCCGTATTTGTGGTACAACGCGGGGTCGATGGAATCCATGCGCCGTACGTCCTCGGCGCGTGCCGTGAGAAGTTTTGGATCTATCATGTTCTCTCCTTGGGTCACCGCGCGGACGTCGCCCTGCGCATGACCGCCTCGTGCGCCTTCTTCAGGACCGCAGGATTGTACTTCAACACCTTGCGGTCGTACGTCAGAAGACCGTTGATCTCGATCTCGACGTCAGTGGTCTGCGTATAGATCGACCCCGCCAGCCCCTGCTCCGCAAAGTCGCCGAGCTTCTCCATGAGGCCGAGATAGGTCTTTTCCAGTCCTTCGCGCGTCTTCGTGTCCTCGATGCCGCCGTAGCCCCAGTTGCCGCTCCGCTCGCCGCCGAGCGACGCCGCCTGGTCGAACATGCGCCAAAGGTGCCCGTCCACGGGATGACCGAGGCCACCGAACTCGCCGAGGAAGGAGATTCGCCTGGCGTTGACTGGCGGCATCTCGGGACCGCGGTAGTAGTGGTAGTCCACGATATCCGCCGCCTCGCACTCCGCCGCGGGCAGATGTTCGGTCTTGGTGCGCGGCAGCTTCTTCCCGACGTTACGGATCTCGCCGCCCTCGAAGTCGTTCCAGCCGGACGGCGCGTTCACGAGGCGCGTAGGGTCGTATTTCTTCACGAAATCCAGCGTCGCGTGCGTGAGGTTCTGGTCGTGCTGGCCCCAGCCCTCGTTGTAGGGGATCCACATCACGATGGACGGCACCTTGCGGAGAAGGTCCATCAGCCCCTTCAGCTCTTCGCGGAAGAAGCCGTAGTTCTTCACGGTCTGCCAATTGAACGGATCGCGCGCGCCGTGGGTGCTGCTGGGCATGTCCTGGAGGACCAGAAGCCCCAGCCGGTCGCAGAGCGCGTAGTAGCGCAGAGGCTCCACCTTGATGTGCTTGCGCATCGTGTTGAAGCCGCAATCCTTCAGCGTCTGGATGTCGAACGCCATCGCCTCCTCCGAGGGCGGCGTGAGAAGCCCGTCAGGCCACCAACCCTGGTCGAGCGTACCCATCACGTAATAGGGGTTGTTGTTGAGGAAGAACCGCAGCACGCCCTTGGCGTCCTTGCGCTTCTCAAACTTACGCATGCCGAAGTAGCCGTCGACCTTGTCCTTGCCGAACGTGGCCGTGAAGTCGTAGAGCTTGGGCGACTCCGGACTCCACAGCCCGAATCCCGCCGGCATCTTCACCGTACACGGCTCGCCCGGCCGGAACGCCCCTTGCGCGATTGTCTTGCCACCGTCCTTGACAGCGATACAGCCCGGCTCGGAATCGCCGTACTTGAGGCCGTCCACGGCGAAGGTGAACGTGACGGTCCCCGCGTCGATGTCGGTTGTCACGGCGTAGTCGGCGATATGCTTTTCGGGAACGGTCTCCATCCACACGGTCTGCCAGATGCCGCTCATGCGCGTATAGAAGCAGGCGTGCGTGCGAAACTCCTGCTTGCCACGGCTCTGGCCGAACGGCACCACCTCCACCTTGCCGCAACCGCTGCACTTGCGCTCGAAGCCCTCGGTCGGATCCCATACGAGGACGGTCAGCGTGTTCAGGCCCTTCTTCGCGTAAGGCGTCAGGTCCACCGTAAACGGCAGCTGACCTCCGTCGTGCGGCGTTGTCGCCACCTCGTCATGGCCGAGGTAGACAATCGCACGGAAATCGACGGCTCCGAAATGGAGCAGTATCCTCTCGCCCGGCCTCGGATCGAGGTCGAGCTGGCGCGTGTACCAAAGGTACTCGTACGGTTCAAGAAGTCGTCCGCCGACTCCAGAGAGCGGCGCCTCAAGCGCGTATGGCACGCGAATCTTCCCATCCCACTTCACGGGACGGCCCGTCGTGTTGGTGATGGCGGTGATCGCGTAGTCCCACTGCCCGTTCAGGCATGTCCAGTTCGCGCGCACCATCTGCGGGCGAGGATAGCCCCGCCATGCGTTCGCGTCCGTCACCTTCTCGCCCCATGGCGTGAGCATCAGTTCGGCGTTCACGGTCAACGCGACCAACCCGGCCGCAATCGTCATCAGTTTGCGTGTCATATTCGCTCCTTATTTTGCCAGAAACGAATATTATATCATATTTTGCGCCGCTGTCGTTGCCGCTAGTCTTCTTTCGAGGCTTCGGGGGCCTTGAGCTTGATACCCACGTCCTTCATGATGAGCGTTTTGAGCTGATTCGCGGTCGGATTCTCCATCTTCCCCACGCGCACGGCCTGACGCGAGACGGCCTCCTCGAACAGCGTCCGCGCCCAACGGCCGTTGCCGAACTTGCGGTCGCGTTTAGCCGTACGAACGCGAATGAACGGATCGAGCCACTTCTCCACGTCGGCGGAAAGGACATACTGGTTCTTCTTCGCGTTCATGCGGAACATCGCCGCCAACTCTTCGGCGGTGTAGTCCGGGAACTCCACGTAGTGGGTAAAGCGCGAAGCCAAGCCGGAGTTCGCGTCGATGAACCGCTTCATCTCCTCCGTATAGCCCGCCACGATCACCACCAGCCGGTCGCGGTCGTCCTCCATGCGCTTGAGAAGCGTCGAGATCGCCTCGTCGCCGTAGGAGTCCTGCGGACCGTTCACGAGCGAGTACGCCTCGTCCACGAACAGGATGCCGTCGAGCGCAAAGTCGATCACCTGGCCGGTCTTGATGGCGGTCTGACCCGTGTAGCCGGCCACGAGCCCGCTGCGGTCGCACTCCACGAGGTGTCCGTTCTTGACGACGCCGAGCGCCTTGTAGATCTTCGCCATGATGCGCGCGACGGTCGTCTTGCCCGTGCCAGGATTGCCGGTGAACACCATGTGGTAAGAAATCGGCGCCACCTTCAGCCCGGCCGCCTTGCGCTGCTGCGCCACGCGCACGAACGACGCGAACTTCTCCACTTCCTCCTTCACGGGCTTAAGGCCCACCAACCCGTTCAGTTCCGCGAGAGCCTCCTCCACCGTCACCTCGTTCGTGGAGGCCGGCATGTAGCGAATGCCGGGCGGCGGCGTACGCGCCAGACCGTCCGCGCCGAGGCTCGCCAAACCCTTCCCCAGCTCGCCGATATCGCGCATCTCGATCGTCATGAGCTGTTCGGGAGTTGGGTTCTGGATATCGGCCACGCGCTCGGCCTGGTGTGCGACGGTCTGCTCGAAGAGATTACGCACCCAACGCCCGTTGCCGAACTTCTGGTCACGGTTGGCCGTCTTGGCGGAAATGAACGCGCCAAGGTCGCGCTCCACGTCGGCGGAAAGGACATACTGGCTCTTTTTCGCGTTCATGCGGAACATCTCGGCCAACTCGTCCGCCGTGTAGTCCGGGAACTCCACATAGTGGTTGAAGCGCGAGGCGAGGCCGGAGTTCGCGTCGATGAACTTCTTCATCTCCTTCGTGTAGCCCGCCACGATCACCACCAGCCGGTCGCGGTCGTCCTCCATGCGCTTGAGAAGCGTCGAGATCGCCTCGTCGCCGTAGGAGTCCTGCGGACCGTTCACGAGCGAGTACGCCTCGTCCACGAACAGGATGCCGTCGAGCGCAAAGTCGATCACCTGGCCGGTCTTGATGGCGGTCTGACCCGTGTAGCCGGCCACGAGCCCGCTGCGGTCGCACTCCACGAGGTGTCCGTTCTTGACGACGCCGAGCGCCTTGTAGATCTTCGCCATGATGCGCGCGACGGTCGTCTTGCCCGTGCCAGGATTGCCGGTGAACACCATGTGGTAAGAAATCGGCGCCACCTTCAGCCCGGCCGCCTTGCGCTGCTGCGCCACGCGCACGAACTTCACGAACCGCGCCACCTCGTCCTTCACGGGCTTGAGACCGACGAGACCGTTCAGCTCTGCCAACGCCTCCTCCACCGTCACCTCGTTCGTGACGGCGGGCACGTAGCGGATGCCAGCCGGCGGCGGCAGAGCCCAGTGCGGCGCGCCGTTCGTCGAGCTGTCATGGTCTTCCTCCTGCCCCGCCACCTTCTCGGCGGCATCATGCGGCGAGGCCGCACCTTTCCCACCATCCGGCTTGTCCGTTTCGATCGGGCAGTGGATGGAAAGATACATGGCGAACACAAGGGCGGCGGGGCCGAGCAACCGACCCCACCAGCCATCCAGCAGGTCGAGCCGGTTGAGCAGCCATCTGACGAGCCAGACGGGGACGGCGAGGATGATCGCGTAGGCCAGCGCGTTGACCAGCCGCTCCTCAGACATCACAAGGGCGAATCCGACGATCAGCACGATGTCCAGCAAACACCCGATCGCCATATTGCCCGCGAAGCCCAGTTTCTTCCGT
>CAMNLN010000046.1 GCA_946543025.1 uncultured Verrucomicrobiota bacterium | reverse complement strand
CCGCCGCGCCAATCATGGCCGCACCCTTCAGAAATTCACGTCTTCCCGCCGCACTCGCAAACCTGTCCATTCCGATTTTCTCCTCTCTGCCTTTTGCTGCATTATATCACACGAACCATCTGTCCGAGAAACGAAAAGTTGCGAGTGGCGGCCGTTGAGCAACGGCCGCCACTCTTTGCGCGATTATGGCTGCGGGCGAGAGGCGCGCAGCCGTTTCGATCTCCTACCGCAGGGCCGCCTGAGCCGCCGCGAGGCGCGCGATCGGCACGCGGTACGGCGAGCAGGAGACGTAGTCGAGGCCGATCTTGTGGCAGAACTCGACGGACGACGGATCGCCGCCGTGCTCGCCGCAGATGCCCGCGTGCAGGCCAGGGCGCACGGACTTGCCGTCCGTCACGGCCATCTTCATCAGCTTGCCCACGCCGTTCTGGTCGAGCTTCGCGAACGGATCGTTCTCGAGAATCTTCGCGTCGTAGTACGCGCCGAGGAACTTGCCGGAGTCGTCGCGGCTGAAGCCGAACGTCATCTGCGTGAGGTCGTTCGTGCCGAAGCAGAAGAACTGCGCCTCGTCCGCGATCTCGCCGGCGAGCAGCGCCGCGCGCGGGATCTCGATCATCGTGCCGACCTCGTAGGAGAGGTTGATGCCGGCCATGTTGATCTCTTCGTTCGCGGTGTGGACGACAATGTCCTTCACGAACTTGAACTCCTTCGCGTCGCTCGTGAGCGGGATCATGATCTCGGGCTTCACGTTCCAGGCCTTGTGCTTGCGCTGCACGTTGATGGCGGCGCGGATGACGGCCTTCGTCTGCATGACGGCGATCTCGGGGAACGTCACGCACAGGCGGCAGCCGCGGTGACCCATCATCGGGTTGAACTCGTGCAAGCCGTCGATGATCTCCTTGATGCGGAAGATCGGCTTGTGCTGCGTCTTCGCGAGGAGCGCGATCTCCTCCTCCGTGTGCGGCACGAACTCGTGCAGCGGCGGGTCGAGGAATCGGATCGTGACGGGCTGGCCCTCGAGCGCCTCGTACAGCTGCTCGAAGTCGTCCTGCTGGTAGGGCAGGATCTTGGCGAGGGCGAGCTCGCGCTCCTCCACCGTGTCGGAGCAGATCATCTCGCGGAACGCCGCGATGCGGCTCTGCGAGAAGAACATGTGCTCGGTGCGGCAGAGGCCGATGCCCTCGGCGCCCAGCTCGCGCGCCTTCTTGGCGTCGCGCGGCGTGTCCGCGTTCGTGCGCACCTTCAGGCGGCGGAACTTGTCGGCCCACGTCATGATGCGGCCGAACTCGCCCGCGATCGTGGCGTCCACCGTGGGGATGATGCCGTCATAGATGTTGCCGGTCGAGCCGTCGATGGAGATCCAGTCGCCCTCGCGGAACGTCTTGCCGCCGAGGACGAACTTCTTGTTCTCCTCGTCCATCGCGATCTCCTGGCAGCCGGAGACGCAGCACTCGCCCATGCCGCGCGCCACGACGGCCGCGTGGCTCGTCATGCCGCCGCGCACGGTGAGGATGCCCTCGGCGGCCTTCATGCCCTCGATGTCCTCGGGCGAGGTCTCGAGGCGCACGAGCACCACGCGCTCGCCGTTCTTCTTCCACGCCTTCGCGTCGTCGGCGTTGAAGACGATCTTGCCGCACGCCGCGCCCGGGGAGGCGGGAAGGCCGCGGCCCATCGGCTTCGCCTTCTTGAGCGCCACCGCGTCGAACTGCGGGTGGAGGAGCGTGTCGAGGTTGCGGGGGTCGATCATGAGCACCGCTTCCTGCTCCGTGCGGACGCCCTCGTCCACGAGGTCGCACGCGATCTTGAGCGCGGCCTTCGCCGTACGCTTGCCGTTGCGCGTCTGGAGCATGAAGAGCTTCTTGTTCTCGATCGTGAACTCCATGTCCTGCATGTCGCGGTAGTGGGCCTCGAGCTTGTTGCAGATGTCCTGGAACTGCTTGAACACGTCGGGCATCACCTCGGCCATCTTCGCGATCGGCATGGGGGTGCGCACGCCGGCCACCACGTCCTCGCCCTGCGCGTTCATCAGGAACTCGCCCATCAGCTTCTTCTCGCCGGTCGCCGGGTCGCGCGTGAACGCGACGCCCGTGCCGGACTCGTCGTTGAGGTTGCCGAACGCCATCATCTGGACGTTGACGGCGGTGCCCCAGCTGTAGGGGATGTCGTTGTCGCGGCGATAGACGTTCGCGCGCGGGTTGTCCCAGCTGCGGAACACGGCCTTGATCGCCTCGAAGAGCTGCTCCTTGGCGTCGGACGGGAAGTCCTTGCCGATCTTGTCCTTGTACTCCTTCTTGAACTGCCCGGCAAGTTCCTTCAGGTCCTCGGCCGTCAGCTCGACGTCCTGCTTGACGCCCTTCTTCGCCTTCATCTCGTCGATGAGCTTCTCGAAGTACTTCTTGCCCACCTCCATCACGACGTCGCTGAACATCTGGATGAAGCGCCGGTAGCAGTCCCACGCCCAGCGCGGGTTGCCGCTCTTCTTGGCGAGCGCCTCCACCACGGTCTCGTTCAGACCGAGGTTGAGGATCGTGTCCATCATGCCCGGCATCGACGCGCGCGCGCCGGAACGGACGCTCACGAGGAGCGGGTTGTCCTTGTCGCCGAACTTCTTGCCGGCGCTCTCCTCGAGCTTCTTGACATATTCGAGAATCTGCTTCTGGATGTCGTCGCCGATCTTCTTTCCATCGTCGTAGTAGCGTGTGCAGGCCTCGGTGCTAATCGTAAAGCCCTGCGGCACCGGCAGCCCCAAGCCCGCCATCTCGGCGAGGTTCGCGCCCTTGCCGCCCAGCAGATTGCGCATCTCGGCGTTGCCTTCCGTCTGGCCGCAGCCGAAGAAGTAGACGTACTTCGTTTCCTTGCTCATGTTGTCCTTCTTTTCCTTTTGTTTTCTCTTGACCTTCTTTTGCAAACGGCGGATAGTATATGAAATTCCATGCTGAATGTGAAGCGAATTTTGGCGAAATTGCCATTTCGCGCTATTTCATCGCGTTTTCGGGACCCCAGACGATCTGCATGCGCCGTCCGGATCGTTTCTGAAATCACCACGGCGCTTATAGCACATGCCGGACCGGCGATGATCTCATGCCGTTAAGACTATTTTCGCACGACCTCGTAGAGCATGCGGGCGCCGGAGGCGGCCTTGACCGTGGCCGTGAACGCGAGCTTGCCGTCACGCACCGCAGCGGAGAGCTTCTCCAACCGCTTGCCTGTCGTCGAGAGCCCCCAGACCTCGTAAGCATCCGGATTCGCAAGCGCGAGCGTCACTTCCGCCGAGCCGTTACGCACGACGGGCGGGTACGCTCCCCACTTGAGGAGCGTCGTCTTCGCCTTGTCGGCGTAGACATTGCCGTCGGCCTGCACATCAGTCAGATGCGTCACGAGGACGCGCCCTGACCGCGCGATCGGCTGGCCGTCAAGCGAGCTAGCCCAGACCGTGGCCGGCACGTCGCCCACGTCGAAGGCGACCGACCCGGCGGCGAGCGCGCCCTTCGGCGTGAAGCCGCCGGCCGTGCGCGGCGTGTCGATCTTGAAGCTGCCGACAGTCCGGTCGAACGCGAGGGCGGCGTTTGGCGCGAGCGGCACAGGAGCCGTTTCCTTCGACAGCTGTTCGCCGAGGTTGAACGTCTTTACGCCGGCGGGCGTGGGCGCGACCGCCGTACCCACCTGCGCCTGCCACGCGGCGTCGCGCCACTTGGGCACTACGCCCGTCGGCTTGCCGTCCGCAGGCATGAACGTATCGGGCGTCACCGCAAGGGCCAGCTTGTCCGCGAGCGGTGCCATGTCGCCGCGCAGAAAGAGGCAGACGCTCGCGCGGTCGGACGCCTGGCCGAGCGGGTCGCTTCCCACGTCGAAGTAGCCGGGGAAGCCCGCGCGGTCGCGCAGGTTGCCGTCGCTGTGCGAGTAGGCGAAGCGCCAGAGGCCGTCCCAGTCCTGCAGCGCGCCCATTGCGCCCGTCATGATGCCGCCCACGCCACGGAACATCCCCGGCCCCGAGAAGTTCCACTCCGTGATGCAGAACGGCTTGGAAGGCATGCGCGTGTAGGCGCACGCCACGGGCGGCAGGTTCTTGGAGAACACGGGGTTCGTGTTCGGGCACCGCGAGGGCAGCGACCACGGCCGTGCGATGAACTGCGGATGGTCCACGTAGAAGTGGTCGTCCACGTAGTCGTAGCGAGCCTCGCGCATCGCCATGAGCGGCACGTAGTGTCCGCCGCAGTTCTGGCTGGTGAGGAGCGCCTTCACGCCGAGCGCGCGGAGAAACTCGCGCTGGCGCTTCGAGAGATCGTCCTCCATGTCCGCCATGAAGGCGATGAGCGCGGCGTTGTTCCAGGCGGGGATTTGCTCGGCGTCGTCGGAGACGCCCTTCGCGAACGCGGGATCGGCGGCCCGCCTCGCGGCAAGCCACTTCTTCCATGCGGCCTTCATCGGTGCCTCCTTCCGGATCTCGTCCCAGCACCAGGTGAGGTGCCCCTCGTTGATGAGGGAGATGAGCGGCAGGCCCGGTTCGTCCTTGTACGCGCGGCCCGTGTACGGGTTCACGTGCGTGAGCAGGTTTCGGGAGAACGTCTTCCAGTTCTCGAACGCGGGCTCGTGGACCCCGACGAGGTTCTTGTACACTTGCATCGGCACCTGCCCGTCGCGGTCGATGCCCACGTCGCGCCACATCACGGGGCGCGAGGTGAAAAGGTCCGTCGTCACGTAGATGCCCTTCTCCATCGCGCGGAAAAGCAGGTAGTCGAGGCGCTTCGCCCATTCGTCATTAAGCGTCAGGCGGTCCTTCGATCCCTTGATCACGCCGTCCCAGTTCTCGTAATGGTGGATGCGTACGGCGTTGTAGCCGAGGCGCAGGAGGCGCGTCACCAGCTCGTCGGCAAGCGCCTGGTCGGGAAAGTTCGCGGAGAAGCAGAGGTTCACACCGTAGAAGCGCTGGCGTACGCCCGGCTTTCCCTCGAACTCGAAGTGGCCGCCGACGTTCCGTAGCCAGCCGTTCTTGCCTGCCGGGGCGTCCTGCAGACCCATCCCGGAGAAGTCGAGCGCGCTCCCGGCCTCGACATTCTTGCCGTAGTCGAGCGGAATCCAGTCCGGTCCGCGCCTGACGACCACCGGCTGGTCGATCGTCACGCTCACGCCGTCCGGTGCGGAGAGGATGCACGTGAAGGCGCGCTGGTCGCCCTTCTTGAACGCATGTCCGGCGTCCGTCGAGATGCGCAGCGTAAAGGTCTGCACCCACTTGCGGTCGTCCTGGATCATCAGCGGCGCTGGAGCGGGGAAGGTCAGGGTGAACGGCTCGGCGTCCCCTTCGGCGGCGAAGGAGATTGTTTTCGTCGTCGCGGAGTAGAGGCACATTTTCTTGTCGTCGAAATTTTTCGGCAGCACGTGCTTCTTTCCGGACGAATCGGTCCAGCTGCCGCCCGCCCACTTGTCGCACGGCAAGACGAGCGACAGCACGGTGGCCTCCGGGTTCAAGTCGGCTTCCGACGTGGCCGTGACCACATAGACTGCCCGTCCGTCGGCCGTCGGGAACAGCGTGGAGCTGCCGTGTCCGCACCGGTCCTTCTCGCGGAACAGCTCGAACTGGGCCGTACCGGACGCCTTGTCGGGGAACGCAAAGTCCGTCCGCACCCCTGTGGACGTGTAATTCCACCCCTCGTGATGGATGGTGAGCGACAGCCGGGCACCCTTGCCGCCCACGCGCATGTTGCCGTTGATGCCCAGCCCCGCTTCCAGCGGAGCGCCGAAGCCAACCGCCGCGGCCAATGCCGCCGTACAGACGCCCAAAACCTTGCATGCCGTAATTTTCATGACGGCATTATAGCAAAAAAAGGCGGAGGCCTTACAACATCGCGGCGGCGCGCGCGAGGCGGGCGACCGTGCGATCGCGCCCGAGAAGTTCGAGCATCTCGAAGAGGCCCGGCCCCTCCATGCGGCCCGAGACCGCCACGCGGATCGGATGTACCCATGGCCCCATCCCCTGGCCCTGCGAAAGGTCCTTCACCATCGCCTCGCCGGCCGCAGCCGTGAACGGCTCCAGTTTCGCGAATCGATCCGCCAAGTCGAGCAGAAGTTCCTTCACGCCCGGCTTTTTCAGGCGCTTCTCCACGGCCTTCTCGTCCATCGGATAGTCGTCCGTGAAGAACCAGACGCAGTTGCCGGGAATGTCGTTCCAGAACTTCGTTCGGACCTGCAGCTGGTCGATCAGCAGTTCCATGTTGAAATCCGGCGGCGGCACGAGTCCGGCCGCGGCAAGGCGGGACAGCAGTTCCGTCCTGAACTGCTCGCGCGGCGCGCGGCGGATATACTCGCCGTTCATCCATTGGAGCTTCTTGATGTCGAACTTCGCCGCCGTCACGTGCACCTTCTCGATGTCGAACAGCTCGACCATCTCCTGCCGCGTGAGGACCTCGCGATCGTCGCCCGGATTCCAGCCGAGGAGGAGCAGATAGTTGAAAAGCGCCTCTGGCAGATAGCCGTTCTCGCGGAACTCGCCCACGAACGCCGCGCCGTCGCGCTTGGAATAGGGCTTGCCCTGCGCGTTGACGATCATGGAGAGGTGGCCGTAGACGGGCGGCGTGGCGCCGAGCGCCTTGAACAGCTCGATGTGCTTGAAGGTGTTCTCCACGTGGTCGTCGCCGCGGATGACGTGGGTGACGCGCTGGTCGATGTCGTCCACCACGTTGGCGAGGTGGAAGATCGGCGAACCGTCGGAACGGACGATCGCGAAGTCGGGCACGTCTTCGGCCTTTTTCTCCATGTGGCCTTTGACAATGTCGTCGAACGCAAGTATGCCCTCCTTGGGCATGCGGAACATCACCACCTCGCCCGTCTTGCCGTCGCGGGAAGTCTTTTCCATCTTGTAGGCGCGGCCGTCGGCGAGCAGCTTCTCCACGCACGCGAGGTGGCGGGAAACGTTCTTCGTCTGGTAGAATGTCGGCTCGTCGTAGTCGAGTCCCAGCCATTCCATGCAGTCGAGCAGGGTCTGGATGGCCTCGGGCGTGGACCGCTCGAGGTCTGTGTCCTCCACGCGCAGGAGGAACTTGCCGCCCGTGTGGCGCGCGTAGAGCCAGTTGTAGATGGCGGCGCGGATGTTGCCGATATGGACCTTCCCCGTCGGCGACGGGGCGAATCGAACGCGAATCTCTGACATAGCGCGGGATATTATACCAAACCGTCCGCCGGATTGTGCTACAATAGTCTCCGTATGACATTTCGTATCGGACACGTGATTCCGGGCATCCTTGCCGCGTGCAGCCTCGCCGCCTGCGTCTGGGTGCTGGCTTCTGAACTTGCCGCTTTCCGCTCCGCCGTCGGCGGTTGGGCCGAGCGCGACATGCGCGCGCGCACCCTGCTCGCCGCCGACGCGCTCGGCGACGCCATCGAGACGGGGGACTTTCGCCGCATCCGCGAGTTTGGCGACAGCTGCCGCGAGGACGGCGCGCGCCTCACCATCCTCACCGCCCCGGGCGGCGTCATGTACGACACCACGCCTACCTTCGGCGGACACCGCAGCCGTCCCGAAGTGGAAGCCGCGCTTGCCCGCGGCGTCGGCACCGCGATCCGCCGGTCGCAGACGACCGGCGAAGAGATGTTTTTCTGCGCGCAGCGCGCGGGCGAACACGTCGTGCGCCTCGCGATCCCCACCTCGCGCTTCTACGCTCCCTTCCGGCGAGCCCGCCTCGGGCTCGTCCTCGCCGGACTCGTCGGCGCCGTCGGCTTTCTCTTCATATTCCTCTTCACCCATCAGTTACGCGCGCGCATCCGCGAGCGCGAACGCCAGCTCGCCGAACTCCAACGGGCCGAACGGTTCAGGAGCGAGTTCATCGCCAACCTCACCCATGAGATCAAGACCCCGCTCACCGGTATCCTCGGCGCGGTCGATCTCCTCGACGGAGGCGACGACCTGCCGCCCGACAACCGCAAGACGCTTTTCGGCCTTCTGCGCGGCGAGAGCGTCCGCCTCAACGCTCTCGCCCAAGACATCCTCGAGCTGGCGCACCTCGAGGAGCAGCAGCGCGACGAGAACGTCTCATTCGTCCCCGCCGACCTCTCCGACATCGTCCGCAGCGTCAGGATGCGCCTCCAGCCGAAGGCCGATGCCGCCAACGTCCAGCTCGTCTTGGGCGACTTGCCGTCCGCTACCGTTCCGTGCGACGCGCGACTTGTGGAACACGCCCTTTCCAACCTTGTGGAAAACGCCCTGCGCTACAGCGGTTCGCCCGACATCGTCCTCTCGCTCGCCGTCCGCAAGGGGAAAGCCGTCCTTTCTGTCGAGGACCATGGCGTCGGCATCCCTCCCGAGCACCGCGCCCGCATCTTCGAGCGATTTTATCGCGTGGACAAGAACCGCAGCCGCGACCAGGGCGGCACGGGACTCGGCCTCGCGATCGTCAAGCACATTGCCCAGCTCCACCACGGCACGGCTACGCTCGAGCCCGTCGCCGGAGGCGGTTGCCGGTTCGAGCTGTCGCTTCCATCAGCGTAACGGCCGCGCGTTATTCGAAGAAAATGGTGCCGGCCTGCCAGCCCGTCATGTTTGCGAGCGTGACGACCTGCTCGTTCGCCGTCGCGCCGGCCACGCACGGCAGGGGCTTCGGCACGGACGTCTTCGCGTCTTGCCAGACGGCCTTGGCCGAAACGGCGTTGCGCACGCGCACCTTCAGCTCGTCCGTGTCGCCAATCGAAAGGTTGAGGATCGTCACGCTGTCGAGCGAGCCGTCCGGACGCACACGCGGCAGGATGCGGAGGGGACGGCAGGCGTCGATGCGCACGGGGAACGCGCCCTTCGTCGCTGCGTCCAGATCGTCCAGCAGCTTCTTTCGGCGATTCGCGAGTGGATATTTTTCCACGTCGTTCACGTTCACGACCGCCCCCGACGCCACCGTCGCCTTGTCGGCATCCGTCATCTCGGCGCGCGACTTCTCCGTCAGGTACCACAGTTTCACGCCGCTCTCGGCCACCGTCACGGGGATGCCCGCGCACGCGAGGTCGAAGTCCTTCGGATCGCGCAGGTCGAACCCCGCCGTCTCGGCCGCAGCCGAACCGACGAACCGCGCCACGCCGCCCAGGCGCGTACGGCGCGTCGAGGCCGCCAGGCGCTCGAAGTACGGCCGCGCCGTCGCGAGCGTCCGTACGAACCGGTCATACTCCTCCAACGGCTCCGGCACCTCGGCGACGAACCAGTAGAGCGAAAGCGAGTCGCACCCAGAGGCGAGCGCGAGCGTGCACTCCGTCATGATCGCGCCGGGAGACTTGTGCAGCACATGGCGCGGATACGTCTCCTGCTCGTAGCAGACGCTCGCCACCAGATCGCCGCAGCTGCGGCAGCGTTCCGCCTCGCGCGCGACGCTCAGGCATTTTTTTACCATCCCACGCGGTTCCGCCTCCACGTAGAAGCCTGCGCCGGGACGGATCCCCACCGGCTTGCGAGCCGGCCCCGACAACGCCTCCAGGAGCGGCTTCGTGTCGTAGCCCGTGTAGATCGTGTCCGACCACACGGCCTGGTAGGCGAGGCGGCAGGAACTCCCTAGCTCGTCCGCCGCCCGACGCGCGGCCGCCGCATAGACGGCCAGCGACTCGGCGTTGAACGCGACCCACGCCGCGCGCACGGGTTCGCGCACGGCTTTCGAGTAGAGCTTCGCGACGAGCGCCTCGCGCGTCCACTCGCCGCCCGTCTTCGCGTTGAACGCCGCGAGGCAACGCGGGCAGAAACAGCCGTCGGCCTTGCAGACGCCAAGGCGCAAGTCGTCGTCCAGCCAGATGGAATCCGGAGCGCATCCTTTCAGGATGGCCTTGATGTATTCCCGCTCGTAGGCGAGCGTGGCGGGGGCGCGCGGACAGAGATACCCCATGAGTTTCCCGTCCCTGCCCACCTGCCAGGCGTCATTCGGGAACGGCTGGTCACCCGGCCTTGGCGGACCGTCGTGCGCAGCGCTGTGGCCGAGAGTCAGGCCCTGCTGGTAGGAGAGCCGGATGCCGACCTCGTCGCAGGCCGAACGATATTTCGCGATCTTCTTGGCTTCGGCCAGCACGCCCTCCGGCGTCTTGCGTCCGCCGCCCGCGAACCAGAACTCGTCGCACGCGCCCCGATGCCGCCGATGGCTCTCCATCAGCCGCGCGAACGTCTGCGGCGCATCGTTCAGACCGCCCGCGAATCGTATGATGACAAACGGCCATCGGTTCGTTTCCCCCGGCGCGGCCGCCGACAAAAAACGCATGGCGACGACGACCGTCGCCAACAAGGCTATTTTCTTTCTATTCATTTTCTTTCCTCTTGGCGTTCATTCTTTTGATCTTCGTTTGCTCGCTCCGCAGGCCCGACACGCCTGCCAAAACACCGCACATGAGCAGAACCGTCGCCTGCGAGCTGCCGCCGAGCGAAATCAACGGCAGCGTGATGCCTGTCATCGGCAGGACATTCAAGACTCCCGCCGTGTTCAAGACGAGCTGCACGGCGAGGCTCGCCACGATGCCCGTCGCCAGCAACGCCTCCGCCGGCGCATCCGCCGCCCGTCGCGCCGCCGCGCAGATCCCTCGTGCGAACACGAAGGCCCACAGCGCCAGAACCGTCGCGCAGCCGACCAGCCCCAGTTCTTCCGCCACGGCCGCATACACGAAGTCGCTCGCGACGATCGGCACCGCCTGAACCTCGCCCAGGCCAAAACCGGCACCCGTCAGGCCGCCAGAAAGGATCGCGGTCAACCCTTGCAACGTCTGCCACCCCGCCCCCGTCACGTCGCCGAAAGGATCGCGCCACACCGCGAACCGCGTCGCGAGGTGGCCGGACGGATAGGCTGCCGCGAACGTCATGCCGCCCGCCAGCGCGAGAAACGCCGTCCCGCCCCAGAACCACGACAGCGCCCACAGCAACGCGGCCACCGTGATCGCCAGCTGCGCCAGCAGGCCGAAGTCTCCGGCCGCCGCCACC
This sequence comes from uncultured Verrucomicrobiota bacterium, assembly GCA_946543025.1. Classification (GTDB taxonomy): domain Bacteria; phylum Verrucomicrobiota; class Kiritimatiellia; order RFP12; family UBA1067; genus RUG572. The sequence goes on along the minus strand of CAMNLN010000046.1, from coordinate 4,878 downwards.
AGCGCAAACAAAATGCCGCAAAGCAGCAGACCCTTCACCGTCTGGCCAGACCGCCCGATCCATCCCGCCAGAAAGGCCACCAGGCACAGCTTGACCAGCTCCGACGGATTAATCCGTCCTGGCAGATACAATCCGCCGCGATAGCGCCGCCCGAACACGAGCAACGCCAGCATCAGCGCGGTCGCCACGCCGAAGACGATCCATTTTCCCCTCCCCGTCAGGAACCGTTCGGCGCGTCCGCCTCCGCAGGCAACGACCGCCGCCACGCCGACGAGCAGACCAGCCATCAGAGGAGCCAGCCCCTGCAGTCCGGGCACGGTTCCCGCCAAGCGCACCTGGATCAGGACGCCGAACACGGCCAGCGCCAGCACCGCCGCGCACATCCACCAGTCGCGCTTCACTTCCCCCTCCCGAAATAACCCAAGTCCTGCGCCGTCTTCAGCAGCTCGCGCGCAATCGGCAGCGCCGTGCGCGCACCGAATCCGCCATGCTCCACCAGCACCGTCACCACGAGGCGCGGTCCTTCCATCGGCGCGAAGCAGGTAAACCAGGCATGGTCCTTGCCGCGCCCTGTCTCCGCCGTCCCAGTCTTCCCGCAGACCGCGAGGCCGGGCAGGTCGCAGGCCGTCCCGGTACCGGCACGGACGACCGCGCGCATCATCTTCTTGACGCGTCCCGACGCCGCATAGGTGAACGGACGCGCCCGCAGCGCAGGCTTTGCCGTCGGCAAAAGCGTCGGCGCCAGCATCACGCCGTCGTTCGCCACGGCCGCCGTCAACATCGCCACCGCGAGCGGGGAGAGCTGCAGCTCACCCTGTCCGATGGCAACCGGCGCGAGCTGTGCCGGGCGCAGGCCGTCCGGTACGCTTCCGCCCGCCGCTTCCATCGACAGGCTGGAAGCGGGCAGCACCGTCACCGGATCCCTCAACTTGGCCGACGCCACCGCCGCGCCGAATCGTTCGGGGCCAAGGGCGATACCCAGCTGCGCGAAATACGTGTTGGACGAATGCGCCAGCGCCTCGGCCATGCCGATTTTCCCGAAACCCTTCCAACGCTTCCCCGCCCGCGCCGCCTGCCGCGCCTCGACGTCCCGGATCGGCGGCGTCGAACGGGAACTGCGATACCCTTCCGCCGGACAGTTGAACACGGGATCGACATCTACCGATAACGCCGCCGCCGCAATGAACGTCTTGAACACCGATCCCGGCGGATAGAGTCCGTTGAGCGCGCGATCCAGATAGGCCGCGCGTGGTGCGGAGACGAGCGCGCGGATGCGCCCGGTGGCCGGTTCCAGCACCACCACGGCACCCTGTTTTCCCGCCATCAGCTCCTCCGCGCGCGCCTGCAGGCCGGCATCGAGCGTGAGCGGCACGGCTTGTCCGTCCCGCGCCAGGCTCAGGTCGTCGAGGACATGCTGGAAGACGGAGCCTGGTACCGCCACGTCGAGAGCCTGCCCGTTTCCGTCGACGGCGACGCCATGCGGGGGAAGAATCTCGCTCGCGTTCGCACGCCTGTCGTAGCGGCGAAGGAAACGCACGAAACGCGGATCCTTGGTGCCGACCGACAGCCAGCGCGCATGGGCCACCAGCAAGCCGCCGATGGCCGCCAGGATCAACAGTCCCAGAATGTAGAGCCGTATCTTCATGCGCCCCACTATGATACCACATCGCCCTTGCGCCTGTACTCCAAATCGTCTAAAATACCGCCATGATTGTCTTGCTTGCCAACGGTGCCGCGCCACGGCATCCGATTCCCCGCCGGATTCTGGCCGAGGCTGATCAGCTCGTCTGCTGCGACGGCGCGCTCGCCGCCGCGCGTGTCCTTGGCCGCGAGCCCGACTTCGTCGTCGGAGACGGGGATTCCATCTCCCCCGCCGACCGCGCCGCGCTCGGCGACCGCTTCGTCCACATCGCCGAGCAAGACACGAATGACCTGGCCAAGGCGTTCCGCTTCGTTTGGACGCGCGCCCCCCTGCCGTCCGACGCACTCCGCATCGCCATCCTCGGCGCGACCGGCCTGCGCGAAGACCATTCTCTCGGCAACGTCTTCCGCCTCGTCGATTTCACCAACACCGTGCCCGATACGGTTCTCTACACCGACACCGGCACCTTCGAGGTGGTGCGCGGCGGGCGCACGTTCGCCGCCCGCCCAGGCGAAGCCGTCTCTGTCTTTGCGCCCGTTCCCGATACTGAAGTCTCGTCCATCGGCCTCGAATGGCCGCTCGGCGGCGTGTCGCTCGCCGATCTCTGGGCCGGTACGCTCAACCGCACGACCGGCCCGTCATTCACGCTACGAACGGACGGCAAGCCGATTCTCGTCTACCGCCCCTACGCTACGCTAGCCGCGCCAGCTCCGCCCGCAGCGTCTTGAGCGCAGCCCGCACCTTTCGGCGTTCGGCGCCCGCAAACGGCGTGAACGGCGCGGTCAGCACGTTCTGGACAAGCCCCATCTCGGCGAGCGCGCACTTGACGCCCTTCAGAAATCCGCCCTGCCCCTGGCCCAGGCCGTACAGCAGCGAGGAGGACAGCGTGGTGAACCGCTGGAGGCGGCGTACCTTCTCAGCGTCGCCCGCCTTTGCCGCCAGATACATCGCCTTGAATTGCGCCGGCCAGAGGTTCGCGCCCGTGCAGACGCCGCCGTCCGCGCCCAGCAGCACCGCCTCGCCCATCGCCTCGTCCGGCCCCATGAAAAGGGAAAAGCCATCCGACTTCTCCAACACCAGCCGAAACTTGTTGAAGAGCGCGATGATGGAGCTGGAATCCTTCATGCCCACGATGTTCGGGTGCGCAGCCAGCTTCGCGATGGTCGAGGGGTCGATGACGGTGTCCGTGTGCGCGGGCATGTCGTAGATCACGAGCGGCAGCGGCAGACGATCGGCCATCTCCGTGAACCATGCCGTACACTCCGCCTGCGTGAGCTTGAAGTAGTACGGCGGCGCGGCCACCACGGCCGCCGCGCCGAACGCCTTGCACTTCGCCGCGAACGCCACGGCGTCGTCCATGTCCGTCTCGGTAATGCCCACGAGCACAGGTACGCGCCCCTTCACGAGGCGGCAGACCGTCTTCACCAGTTCCTCGCGGATGGCGTACGAGAGGTGCGGGCCCTCGCCCGTCGTGCCCAGCAGGAAGATGCCGTCCACGCCGCCATTCAGCAGGTGGTTCACCATGTTCTTCGTCCCCTTTTTGTCCAGCCGCCGCTTCGCGTCGAGCGGCGTCACCATCGGGGGAATGAGTCCTGAGAGTTTTAGTGTTTTCATTTTTGTGTGTCCTATCTGTTAATTAGAGGTCGCGAAGGCCCGTGTACGCCGGACCGCCGGCAGCCAAGTAGCCGCCAGATTTGCCCGACGCGTCCTTCGAAATCCAGAAGCTGTAAAACGTGCCGCAGTGCAGCTTGAAGCGGAAACGGACGGCCTTGCCCGCCAACGCCGCAAGGTCGCTGTCGCGCCAGCGGATCTCGGCCTTTGTCGAGTCTGCGCGCGCCAGCGGCAGGCTGTCCCCCGCCGCGAATCCCGGCAACACGTTCCCGGTCTCGTCCAAGACTTCGGCTACAAGCGAGCCGAACCGGCATTCCGCATTCACGAACAGACGGTTCCCCGAGAAGGTCACCGGCTTTGTCGTCACCTCGCCGCGTCCGTCGGCCACAAGTCCCACGAACCCGTCGCGACGCAGCGTCGCCACGCCGATTGAAGCGTTGAAGTGCATGCCGTTGCGCCGCCAGCCGATCTCGGGGTCGTTTGAATACGGCGTCGTCTCCGTGGCGTCGCCGCGCATGGCGGTGTAGTAGAACCACAGCCGTTCGTCCTTGATCACGCAGATGCCGCCCATCGGCGAGAGGTAGCCGGTATCCCACTTGCCCGAACCCCAGCGCGAAGCCGCGATTGCCGCCGTGCGGTCAGGACGGCCGAAGTTCCAGCCGTCGCGCGAGTAGGCGAAATGGAGATCGGTGATCTTCGGCATGCCTGCGGAAGCGCAGGTACTGTTGTCGCCCTTGAAGGGATGCAGGATCTCGAAGAAACTCAACATGATCGACTCGTACGCCACCGCGTCCATGTTGTACAGCTGCGGCTGAAGACCGCCTACGGACGGGTCGGGAATATCCTTCTCGTCCGTCGCGAGCCACGGCTTCGGACGCGGCAAGCCCGGATTGATGCCTGGCTTCTTCCCATACGCGAAATCCCACAGGCACGTCTCGCCGCCAAACGCCTCGGACGCCCAGTACGAGCGGTTGCGTCCGCTCTTGCCCGGCCCGCCCCCGCGCAAGGAGAACACCCACTTGCCGCGGAACGGGTCGTAGAACATCGTCGACCGGTCGCCGCTCTGCCCCGCATTGCCGACATGCGTCCACGCGATGCCGTCCGTCGACGTGTACAGCCGGTTGTCCGTCACGCCGCCGGCCACGGACACCATCAGCCGCCAGTTCGCGTACGGATTCGCCGCCTTGTAGTCGGGGAACACGCTCCAGCTGTCGAGCAGCGTGTCAGTCAGCACGCGGTTCGTGCCCTTCACGATTCCCAGGTCTTTTCGTTCCCACGCGACGCCGTCCTCCGACTCGGCGTAGCACAGGTGTTTCATCCATCCGGCCTCGTACCAGAGACGGAACACCTTCTTCACAGGATCCCACCAAAGCCCCCCGCTCGTCGCCCCCGACACCGGCGCAAAGCGGTATGGGCGCTTCGGATCGACCTCGCGCTCGAGGTCCGTCTCCGGCCACATCACGGGCGCGTCGAACGCCTTCGTCGGATGGTTGCAGACGCGCGTTACACCCTGCGTCGACTCCACGAGGAAATCGTCCACGAAAAGCTGCCGCCCAAGGTCGATGTCGACCGCCGCCGAGGCGACGTAACACGAGCCAACCAACGCCACGACGGCAACTATCCTC
>CAMNLN010000045.1 GCA_946543025.1 uncultured Verrucomicrobiota bacterium | reverse complement strand
CGACGGGATGTTCCCGTTCGTGGTCTCGTACGACGCACCTGACAACGTGGTGAACATGAGCCATTTGCTGGACGCGCCGGCCGGGAAGCACGGACGGATCCGCGTGAAGGACGGACACTTCGTCAACGATAAGGGACGCGTACGCCTGCACGCGACGAACCTCACGGGCCCCGCCAACTTTCCTACGCATGAGGAGGCCGACCGCCTCGCCGCGCGCCTTGCCCGCTTCGGCATCAACTGCGTACGGTTGCACTACTTCGACGCCGCCTACGGAACGTTCATGCTACCGCACGAGCAAGGTATCCTTACGGAGGACTTCCGTACGCGCCGGCAGTTTGACGATGAGCGGCGCGACCGGCAGGACTACTTGATCGCGCAGTTCAAGAAGCGAGGAATCTACGTGAACGTAAATCTGCACGTGGCGCGCACGCTCGACGCGCGCGACGGGTTCGCGCCCGGTACGCCGTGGGCGAACAAGGGCGTCGACCAGTTCGATCCGCGTATCATCGGAATGGAGAAGGAATACGCGCGCGAACTGCTCTCGCACGTGAACCCCTACACGGGAATGAGCTACCTGAAGGACCCCGTGGTGGCTGTGGTGGAGCTCAACAACGAGGATGCGCTCTGGCGCGTGTACCTGGGCGGCGGGATCGACAAGCTGGGCGAGCCGTACGCGACCGTCTTCCGCAACCAGTGGAACGACTGGCTGCTGAAGAAGTACGGCAGCGGGGAGCGTCTGCAGGCAGCCTGGCGACAGCAGATGCAGCCGCTCGGCGACGAGATGATCGCCGAGGGGGCGTTCGACGGCGTGGTGGCGCCGGACGGCAAGACGTGGATTCTCGACAAGGGAAGCGCGAAGGCGAAGGTCGGTGCCGTGGACGGCGCGCTGCGCGTGACGGTGACGCAGAAGGGCGACATGCTCTTCCCCAAGATATACCGGCGCGTCGCCGTGAAGAAGGATACGCCCTACACGGTGTCGTTCCGTATCCGTCGGACGAAAGGCGCTGCAGGTGAGGTGGGCTTCGCCGTGGCCGATCGACGGAAGGGCTGGTCGTCGCTGGGCATCCTGACGAGGATCGAGCCGACGACGGAGTGGACGGAACACACGTTCTCGTTCTATGCTGCCGATGACGTCGAAAAGGCCGAAATCCAGTTTACGCGCTTCGGCGAGGGCACGTACGAGATCGACGACCTCTCGTTCAGGACGGGCGGCAAGTCGCTGGACATCTCCGGCCTCTCTCCCGATAATGGCGAGATTCCGGTGGTGCCGACGCGCGGGTGCGCAGCTCCGGCGATGACGCGCGATTTCTATCAGTTCCTTTGTGACACGGAACACGCGTACTGGACGGGCATGCGCGACTACCTGCAGAAGGAGCTGGGGCTGGAGGCACCCGTCTCCGCCACGCAGCTCGGCTATTCGCCACCGCATCTGCAGGCGGAAATGGACTATGTGGACAAACACGCCTACTGGTGCCATCCAAGCGTACGGAAAGATTGGACAATCCGAAACAAGGCGATGGTGAACGCCCGCGGCGGCTGCATCCTCGGCCTTGCGGGAGAGCGCGTGGCCGGCAAGCCCTACACGGTGAGCGAGTACAATCATCCGTATCCGATTTTCTATGGTGCGGAAGGCCAGCCCATGTTGCGCGCGTATGGGGCGTTGCAGGATTGGGACGGCGTCTTCGAATATTCCTATAACAATCGCCAGAACGCGGAACCCGACCACAACGAGTACTTCTTCAGCATCGCAGCTCGCACGGACGTGCTCGCGCACTTCCCGGCGTGCGCGGCCATCTACCTGCGCGGCGACGTGAAGAAGAGTGCGACGCAGATGGTGGCGAACCTGCCTTACGCGGAGTACTTCGATCGGCTGGTGAAACAACGCGCGGTGGGACAAGGCGTCGCGGTGGCGTCCGGCGGGAAAATGCCTGCTGAGCTGGCCCTTGTACATCAAGTGGCCGTGGACGTGACGGGCAAGACGCCGCCGATAACGGAGAAAGTGTCCGCGCCTGGCGCGACGATCACGAGTGACACGGGGGAACTCGTCTGGAGCAGCGAGATTCCCGAGGCGGGCGTGTGGACGGTCAATACGCCGAACACGAAGCTCTTTACGGGTTTTCCGAAGGGGCGCACGTTTGATCTCGGCGGCGTGTCGATCGCAGTTGGCGAGACGAAACTTGGCTGGGCGACGGTGTCGCTCGTCTCGCATGACGCGACGGGCTTTGGCGAAACGGGCTTTCCCGCGCGCATTTTGCTCGCGGCGACAGGACTCTGCCACAACAAGGGCGCGAAGTTTACGGATCACGGCAACGGTACGATCTCGTGCCGCGACGAGGACTGGGGAACCGGCCCCGTGATGGTCGAGGGCGTGCCCGCCGCGATCACGCTGCCCGCACCGGCGGCAAAGGTTTCCTGCCGTGCGCTCGATGAGCGCGGCGAGCCGAAGGCGGCCGTGCCCGTGGCGGCCGACACGGAAGGCCGTGCCGTCGTCACGATCGGCCCGGCATACCGTACCGTCTGGTACGAGATCATCGTCAAGGGAAACTAGCCCGGTCAGGAGCGTTGTGGTATACTGCCCGTCATGCAACAGGTAGACGCGATCGTCGCGGGCGCCGGCATCTGGGGATGCGTCGTCGCGCGCGTACTGGCCGAGAAAGGCCGCAAGGTGCTGGTGCTGGAGAAGCGCCCGCACGTGGGCGGCAATGTGCGGTGCGAGACGGATCCCGAGACGGGCATTGAAATCCACGTCTATGGCTCGCATATCTTTCACACGCACATCGATCGCGTGTGGGACTTCGTGCGCCGTTTCGTGGAGTTCAACGGCTACCAGCACAAGGTGCTCGCCCGCCACGCCGGCAAGACCTATTTTCTGCCGCTCGGGCTCACGCTCGTGAACCAGTTCTACGGCCTCGACCTCACGCCTGCCGAGTTGCCCGCTTTCGTCGCCGCCGAATCCGCCAAGGGATTCGCCGGCGGCCGTGCGCCCGCCAACTTCGAGGAGCAGGCGATCGCCTTCATCGGCAAGCCGCTCTACGACGCCTTTATCCGCGAGTACACGCGCAAGCAATGGGGCACCGATCCGCGCAATCTGGGCGCGGATGTCATTAGGCGCCTCCCCGTGCGCGCGAGCTACGACGTCAACTACTTTCCAGACTACCGTCAGGGCATCCCTCTCACGGGCTACAATTCGCTCTTCGACCGCCTCCTCGACCATCCGAACATCATGCTCGAATGTAATGTCGACTGGCTCGCCTGGCGTAACAAATCACTGATTGCTAGCCGCCAACCGCTAACTTTCTACTCCGGCCCCATCGACGCGCTCTTCGGATACAAGTTCGGCCCGCTCCCGTGGCGGTCGCTCCGCTTCGAGCAGGAGCGTGTGCCGACGGTAGACTTCCAGGGGACGAGCGTGGTCAACTACACGGACGCCGACGTGGCGTTCACGCGCATCCACGAGTTCAAGCACTATCATCCTGAGGATGCCGCTGCGATGTCCGCGCCCTCGACGATCATTTGCCGCGAATATCCGCAGGCGTGGAAGCCGGGCGACGAGCCGTACTATCCCGTCGACACGCCCGAGTCGCGCGAGCGTCTGGCCCTCTATCAGGCCGAGACGGCGAAGATGCCGAACCTCGTCGTGGGCGGCCGTTTGGGTGAATACAAGTATTATGACATCGATCGGTCTATCGACCGTGCGCTGGAGGTTGCGAGCAATGAGGTTCTGTAGTATCGTCTGGGCGGCGTTCGTTCTTGGCAGCGCGTTCGCCGGGGACGGATTCGTCGAGAGGGTCGTGCGCGGCGCGGCGACCGCGCCGGTTTCGGTCACGACAAACGCGGCGGGGAACCTGCTCGTGGACTTCGGGCGGCACGCGGCGGGCTGGATCGAGGTGGACGCGGCATCCCCTGGTCCCTATACGTTCATCTGGGGCGAGATGATCGACGCGAAGGGCTCGATCCAGACCAACGCTTTCTTTACGCGCCAGAAGGGGACGCTTCGGTGCGCTTGCACGCACGACAGCTTCGTAGGGACGGGATGGACGCGTGTGCCGTACAAGACGGGGAGCGGCGGCGTGTTCCGCTCTGAGGCCGTGGGGCCGTTCGGCACGGTGATGCCGTTCCGCTGGCTGGAGGTCGTGCGCACGCCGTTCCCGATCACCGCGCGGAACGTCCGGCAGGTTCCGATCCATTATCCCTACGACATGTCGGAGGAGTCCTTCGCATGCGACTTGCCGGAGCTTGTGCGCGTGCACGACTTCTGCAAGCATACGATCCGGGCCACCACCTACATGGGGAAATTCATCGACGGCGACCGCGAGCGGCTGCCATACGAAGCGGACTCGTACGTTACGCAACTCGGCACGTACGCGATCACCTCGGACCATACGCTCGTGCGGGCGATGGCAGACTATTTCGCCACGCATACCACCTGGCCGACCGAATGGAAGCAGTTCTTCATCCGCATCGTTCATGACGACTGGATGTATTCCGGAAAGACGGACCTCGTGCGGAAACACTACGGGTTGATGAAGGACGTCAAGGCGTGGCGGAACCTGCGACGCGCGGACGGACTCGTCGTCTCGTTTGGCGACACGATCAGGGACGTGCCGGGCATCGGACGGGTCTGCGACATCGTGGACTGGGGGAAGTGCTACCGCGACGGATTCGTCTTCACCGAGGTGAACGCCGTGGTGAACGCGCTCCACTACCGTAACCTGCGCGAGCTGGCGGAGATGGCGCGCGCAATCGGCAAGAACGACGACGCGGAGATGTTCGAGGCAGAGGCGGCGCAGACCTTCGCCGCCTATCAGCGCGTCCTGTTCGATCCCGCTGCCGGACGCTACCGCGACGGCATCGGTACGGGCCACGCCACCGTCCAGGGAAACGCGATGGCGCTTGCCTGCGGCGTCGTGCCGCCGGAGAGGATGGCGTCGGTGGCCGAGTACGTGGCGTCGAAGGGTTTCACGTGCAGCACCTACATGGCGCAGTTCGTGCTGGACGCGCTTTTCGCTGGCGGGCGCGCGGACGAGGCGATCCGCCTGATGACGTCGTCACGGCATCGGAGCTGGCTGGGGATGATGGCGAAGGGCGCGACGATCACGATGGAGTTCTGGGATCTCGTGCTGGACGAGCCAGGCCGTGTGCCGGACATGAATCACGCCTGGTCGACGGCGCCGCTGAACATGATCAGTCGGCGGGTCCTTGGCGTGACGCCGCGCGAGCCAGGATTCGCCGAGATCGCGATTCGTCCCCAGCCCGGTCCTCTGAAGCGTCTTTCCGGCACGGTGCCGACGGTTCGCGGGTCGGTGCGCCTGGAGATGGCACGCGAAGGGAACCGCTGGCGCGTGTCGCTGGAGACGCCTGCGCCGACGACGTTCGAATTCGCCGGATGCCGGAAACGCGTGGAGGCGGGACGCTATTCGTGGGAGATACCTGCCGGCGCCGTCCTGCCGCCCGGCAACTGGCACGAGCCAGTGCGTGCCGCCTTGCAGAGGGCAATCGACCGGCGCGCCGGCGATCCGGACGCCTATGCCGTGTTCGACTTTGACAATACATGCGCGATAGGCGACTGCGAACATGCCGTCGTCGGCTACATCATCGACAACCTGCTTTTCGCGTTCTCGCCTGACGAGGCTCCGGCGATCTTCCTCGACGGCGTGCCCGATCCCGACCGTCCGCTTGAGCCCGGCAAGCCCGCCGCCACGACGCGCAATGTGGTGCTGGACTGCGCGGACCTCCACCGCGAGCTCCTCGCGCTCGCCGCCCGCCAGCCGCTCGCGGAGGTACGGAAGACAGACGCTTTCGCTGCCCTCGCGTCCAAGGTCCGCTATCTGCGCAAGCGCATGTCCCGCACCTTCGGCAGCGGGTTTGGCTATCCGTGGAACAAGCGTTTTTACAGCCGGATGACGGTCGCGCAGTTTCGTGACGTGATGCATGCCGCGCTCGATGCGGCGGTTGCCGATGGACGGTTCGTGCGTGGCGTGTGGCGTACGCCCGCTTCGCGGCCCGGGCGCGCCGGCTGCGTGGAAGTGCCGATGTTCCTTGGTTTCGTCGTGCCGCAAGAGGTCAAGGATCTCGTCCGCGCCTTGAAGGAAAGCGGCATTGCCGTCTATATCGTGAGCGGTTCCTTCTTCGATGCGGTCGTGCCCGGAGCCGACGGGCGCTACGGCGTGGCTTTCCCGGAGGAAAACATCTTCGGCATCCACATGAAGACGGACGCGCAGGGGCGGCTGACGGGCCAGGTCGACGAGCGCTTCCCGTTGCCGTGGGCGGACGGCAAGCCGGACGTCATCCGCCAGCAGATCGCGGCGAAGCATCACGGCAGAGGGCCGATGCTCGTGGCAGGCGACGCGAACGGCGACTACGCGATGCTGACGGCGTTTCCGGACATGGACGCGGGCCTTGTGTTCGACACGCGACCTGACGCCGAGTCGCCGCTCGGCAAGCTGATCGCCGCCGTGCGCGCGGGAACGGCCGAGAAGCGCTACCTGGTGCAGGGACGCGACGAGGCGGCAGGCGGCCTTCGGATGTCGGACGAATCCATCCTCGTGCCGTCCACCGACTTTGAATCGACGAACCAGAACAAGCAAGGAGAAATGAGATGACGATGATCGATGAGGCATTGACGCAGACGACCGACACGAAGGCGTGCGAGATCGGACCAGGCGCCACGGAGGCTGCCGCGCGGATGTTCGGCGAGCTGTTTTCCGAGGCGAGGAAGGCGATCGTCATCGACGACCCGCGTACGCGGGCCGTGGCGGGTGCGCGTGTGATCGACCTCCTGAGGGCCGCCGGACGTGGCGTGGCCGAGCATGTGATCAATCCCGACGGCTCGGACTTCCACGCCACCTACGCGAAAGTGGAGGAGGTGCGCGAAGCCATCGCTGCCGCGGACGGCGCGATACCGGTCGCTGTCGGCTCGGGCGTGATCAACGATCTCACGAAACGTGCCTGCGGCGAGCTGGGCCTGCGCTACATGGTCGTGGGTACGGCGGCCTCAATGGACGGCTACACCGCCTACGGCGCGGCCATCACGAAGGACGGCATGAAGCAGACGATGGACTGCAAGGCGCCGCTCGGCTGCATCGTGGACAGCGCCGTCGCCGCCGCCGCACCCAAGGAGATGACAGCGAGCGGCTACGCCGACCTCATTGCGAAGATCCCTGCCGGCGCGGACTGGATCATCGCCGACCTCATCGGCGCCGAGGCCATCCATCCCCTCGCGTGGAAGCTCGTGCAGGGACCGTTGCGCGACACGCTTTCCAACCCCGCCGGCTGCGCTTCCGGCGACGAGCGCGAGGTGCGAAAGCTCTGCGAGGGACTCGTGATGAGCGCGTTCGCCATGCAGGCGATGGGTTCCTCGCGTCCCGCGAGCGGCACGGAGCATCAGGTGTCGCACTACTGGGACATGGAGGATCTCGCGTTTGGCGGCAAGCCCGTCTCGCACGGCTTCAAGGTGGGCATCGGTACGCTCGCCTCCACCGCCACGCTCGAGTTTCTGCTGGAGCAGGACCTCTCGAAGATGGATGTGGAGACGAAGGTCGCCGCGTGGTGGCCGTCGTTCGACGCGGTGAAGTCCACGTTCCCGTCCGTGTTCCCGGGTCGCCCCGCACATGTCACGCGCGCCGAGCTGGAGTACGCCAAGAAGTTCCCGTCCAGGGACGCGCTCCGCAAGGAGCTGACGAAGATCCGTGACAACTGGGGCGACCTCGCCGCGAAGATCCGCGCACAGCTCATGCCGTTTGCGGAGGTGAAGGAGAACCTGCGGAAGGTGGGCGCGCCGGCGGAGCCGGAGGAGATCGGCGTCACGCGCGCGCGGTTCCGCGAAACGTACGCAGGCGTCCCCTACATGCGCGCGCGCTACTTCGGCGCGGACCTCGTGCAGCGCCTCGGCCTGATGCCGGCGCTGCTGGACAGCCTGTTCGGCGCGGGGGGCGTTTGGGAAGTGAAGTAAGGAGCCGGAACCATGACGCAGACGAAACGGTCTTTGGGCTGGTGGCAGTGGGAGACGCTGCTGGTGACGATGGGCGGCTACGCCCTCTACTACATCATCCGCAAGAACTTCTCGCTGGCAATGCCGCTCCTCGGAGAGATCGGCATCAGCAAGGTGCAGCTCGGCGCGTTTCTCACGGCCGGCGGCATGCTCTACGGCGTCGCTCGCTTCACGAACGGGATCATCACCGACCGCAACAGCGCGCGCAAGGTGATGTCCTTGGGGCTCTTCATCTGCGCCGTTGTCAACATCGTGTTTGGCTTGAGCGACTTCATCGCGCTGGGCGGCGCAGCGCCGACGGTCGCCAAGGGCGTCTCCGCCGCATCGGCGCTCGTCTGGACGATGGGCATCCTTTACATCTTCAACAGCTACTTCCAGGGAATGGGCGTGGGACCGTGCGTGAAGACGCTGCCGATCTGGTTCCCGCCCAACCAGCTCGCAACGAAGCAGGCCATCTGGAACCTCTCGCACTCGATTGGCGCGGGCGGCGTGTTCGCGCTCCTCGGCTGGTGGATCATCCCCCACTTCAACGCCTGGCGGCTCTGCTTCCTCGTGCCGGCCGGCATCGCGATGGCAGGCTCCGTCGGGCTGCTCCTCGCGATGAAGGACTCGCCCGAAGACGTGGGACTGCCGCCCATCCCCGGCCGCAAGGTCTCCGTCGTCCGGACGAAGGAGGAGAGCGCGGCCTACAAGGCGTTCGTGCGCGACCACGTGCTGAAGAACCCGTACATCTGGATTCTCGCGATTTCCAACTTCTTCGTGAACACGGTGCGTTTCGCGGCGCTTGACTGGGGGCCGACGCTGCTCATGGAGTCGAAGGGACTGACCGTCGAGACGGCTACGACGCTCTGCTTTACGTTCGAGATCATCGGCGGCAACCTTGGAATGCTTGCGGCCGGCTGGACGAGCGATCACGTGTTCGGCAGCCGTACGCATCGTACGTGCGTGTTCTGCTTCCTCGGCATCGCGCTCGCGGTGGCGGCGTTCTGGGCCGTGCCCGCGTCCGCGCCGCTCGTGGCGAAGCTGATCCCGTTCGCGATGATCGGATTCTTCGTGTACGGACCGCAGGCGCTCCTCGGAATTTCCTCCACGCAGCAAGCCACGCCGCGCGCGGCGGCGGCGGCGGGCGGCATCCTCGGCATCCTCGGCTACCTCAGCACGATCGTCAGCGGCGTCGGCTTCGGCTGGATGGCGCAGCACTGGGGCTGGGACGCGGCGTACGCCACCATCCTCGTGGCGGCAGTCGCCGGAGGTCTCACGGTGCTGATGATGTGGAAGGCCCCCGCCGAGCAAGAAGCGTGAGAAAGGATTCTAGAGGTTCGAGGGAGTTGTGCCTGGCAGGCGAAAGTCGAGGCGGATGGTCTCGTTGCCGAAATTGATCTCCGCGCTGTCTCCGCGCCACGGCATTTGCACGAAGGGGCTATGGATGCTCCAGGCGATTTTCTTCACGTACGGCTCGCCGTCGATCGTGCTGCCGTCGTCGCGGTCGAGCAGCATGCGGAAACGGTTGCCGTAGATGCCGGTGTAGTCGAGTTCGGAAGGGGAAAGCGCGAACCGCGTCGCCTTCACTTTCGCACGGAACGCCGCCTCGTCCGGGAAGTCGCAGGCGCGGGCCGTCTCTACGATCACGGGCGACCATTCGTCCTCGCATACGAGGAACTTGCCGTTGCGCTCGCATGGGATCTCAGCCTTCGGGCCGGCCGCCGCAAGGCGCGCGCCTCCCTGGGCCACACGTACCGCGCTGTATGCGCCGCCACAGCGCGTGAACCACCAGCCGTCGTCCTTTTCCGCTTTGTCCACACCACCGGCGGCAGAGAGCCACACGCGTATTCCCCCGCTGTAGCGCGGATAACGGTTCTTGCGCGTGAGGAGCGTGCCGTTCCTCTGCATTGACCAGAACCCGTTATAGGCGAGCGAAGGCAGCGTAGAGTCTTTCACGTGACGCCCCTTCGGTTCGGGAAGCGGCAGAAGTTGTGCGTCGCGTGGACCGTAGACTACGCCATGGAACCGGTTCTGCGAACTGATCATGCACCAGTTCGTGAATGCCGTCTGCGGATACATCTGCGTACCGACGATGAAGTCTGGCGTCGCATAGGTGTAGCGGTAGATGCGTCCCCATTCGGGATCTGGACGGTAGTTCGGGTACTTGTCCTCGGGGAGCGCCCAGCCGGGCGGACGCATCTCGATCTCATACACGCCGCGCGCCGTCGCGTCCGCTGCAAGCTTGCCGATGAGCGGGCGCGGGCGGTACGAACTGTCGAGGCACACGTAATCCATGCCGTAGGGGCGACGGTTGAAAGACGGATTGATGCCGAAGTACCAATACGCCCACACGGCCGCCTCGCCAAACGTCGACCTGGCCCCGGAGGGGTAGACGCGCGACATGCCGCCTCCCGACGCTCCTGAGATTTGTTCCTGTGCCCAGAGTGCCCAATAGAGATCGAGGAAGTTCCGTGCAAGCAGTCGCGTTTCAGGGCGTTCGGAGAAGTCGTAAAGGGGATAGATGTTCTTGATGGTATGGATGCCGTAGCCTCGGCTTTGTACCTCGATGAACATCGACCGCTTCGCGCGCTCGCGCATCCAGGCGCAGAAGAAGTCTTCCCATGCCTCGTAGTGTGCGCGCAGTGTGCCGCCGTCGGCAAGCGTACGCGCGCCATAGGCGGGGTCGGCCTTCAGAAGCACGTGCATCAGCTGCCAGATGGCGGAGTTGCGCTGGACATGATGGTTCTCGCTTTCGTAGACGCGCCAGGTCTTTGTGCCATCGCATTCGGCGTCGGCGAGCTTTGAGACGTCGTGGCAGTAGCCGAACGCCATCTCGCGGAATGCCGACTCTGCTTCGGACGAAAGGCGGCCGGGCGCGACGTCGCCCTTCGCGCCGTAGTGCAGAACCGCGCGGCAGAGCTCGCCGACGTTCCAGTAGAACGAGTCGCGATCGTCGCGCACGTCCTTGTTCTCGACGTAGAAGCGACAGTTCTCAATGATCTTCCTGTTGGCGAGGGGGTACTCGTTCGTCTCCGCGTTGTGGAATACGCGCAGCGCGAAGTGGATGATTGCCAACGAGTAAGCGCGTGCGAAGCGCGGATGGCCGTTGAAGACGGGCGGCGCGACGGGGACCTCCTTGAAAGGCTCGCCTCGCCGCGACTCCCACGCCGCTGCAAAACGCGCCTCCGCCGTCGGCACGGCGGCAGGCAGGTCGGCCGGCAGCAAGCAGGCCGCAACGACGATTCCTGCGATTCCTGCGTTGATCGTAAAACGAGGTGACATGGCGCAATTATATCAGAGGAACGGCGAGAGGTGAAGAATGAAAGACGAAACGGGGCGACGTGCTTGCGGAATATGCCGTTGTTCATGCCCATGCTTGCGCGGATAGGTTTCGCAGCCAACAGGCAAGTATGCTATAATGCCAGGCGCCTGCATGGATTTCAGGCAGGAAGACAACCTCGACGGGAAAGGTAGACGTCATGACAATCAAGGAAAGACAAGACTATGCCGCCACGCTGAAGCGCGAGATGAACTGTTGCCAGGCAGTCGTAAGGGCGTTTGCCGATACGATTCCTCTCGACGAGACGACGCTGATGAGCCTCTCGGCCGGATTTGGTGCCGGCATGGGAACGATGGAAGGCACCTGCGGCGCGCTCGTCGGCGCAATCATTGTCGCCGGACTTCGCACCGGCGGCAACGGGACGGTAGCGCTTTCGCGCAAGATCCTGCCGCGCTTCAAGGAACTCTGCGGCGGAGCGACGATTTGCCGCGACCTGAAAGGCATTGAGACGGGTAAGGTTCTTTGCTCGTGTGAAAACTGTGTCCGTAACGCCGTTTGCGCGGCGGAAGAGGCGTTCGCGGAGAACTGATGTATCGAGGAGTAAAGGCAAAATGCAGAAGACAGGAATCGCGGCGATTCTCATGTCCGCGGTAGTTTTTGCGGCTGACAACAACCAGCTATCGGCCGCCGGCAGCGCAGACATCCGTGCCGTCGCAGATGGAATCTGTTCAATCGCCAGCGTCGAACCTGTCGGCACAACTGGCGTCGTGCGGGTGGATTTCACGTTGAGTGCAGAGAAGGACAGCGACGTACGATGCCGCGCCGAGCTGCCGCCTCCTGAGAAATGGGACGGTCGCATGTGGGGAAAGGGCAACAGTGGCGTCGGGGGCAAATTGCCAAATCTGAACATGCCGGGCTTGACAGGCGCGGCCCGGCCGGCGGTGGTGACGACCGATCTCGGAACGCGAGCCGTGGTGAAGGGGCGTGCCGCGTCTACAAGCATCTGGCCTGCGGCCGTTCAGCGCGACTACAATTGGCGCGCCACGCACCTGATGACGGTCTATGGCAAGCGCATCGTCAAGGCGTTCTACGGCCGGGCGGCAAGGAAGGCGTATTTCGTCGGGGGGTCGTGCGGTGGGCGTCAGGCGTTCCACGAGGCGATGCGGTTCCCCGAGGACTACGACGGGATCGTCGCGTCGCTTCCAGCAAACAACGTCGTTCCGAACAGGATCGGCAAGTGGCATCTTTGGCGGACGACGCACGACGAAGAAGGGCGCGCGCTGTTCACGAAGGACGAGATGCGCGTCGTGGCCGATGCCGCCGTGGAATTTCGCGCGGCGAACGACCCGAAACCGTATGCGGGGCATTATCTTGCCGACGGCCGGGCCACGGGCGAGGAGCTCGACGGCATGCTCGCGCTTGCCGCGAAGAAATGCCCGTCGCTCGGCCAGGGTGACAAGATGATGCGCCTGAAGGCGATCTATTCGCCCGTCGTTATGGACGGCGCATGCCTGTCGCTCGGGTTCGCGCCAGGCACGTATCTCGGCGAGAAATTCGGTGTGAGCAACGACGCGCTGCTGCGGACCTGGCTCGGAACGAAGAACATCGCGCTGACGAACTGGTGCCGCATCACATGGAGTCATCTCCGCGAATATGCGCGCGAGGCGGGGCCTGAGCAGAACGCAAACCCCGCCGACCTCTCGGCGTTCTTTGCACGCGGCGGGAAACTTATCGTCACGACCGGCTGGGAAGACCAGACGATACCGCCCGGACCGGTCGTGGATCACTACGAGCGCATTTGTGCGCACGAGGGCGGGCTTGAGAAGACGATGACTCATTGCCGGCTGTTCTGCATGCCGGGCGTGGCGCATGGCGGAGGCAAGGGGCGCGCGACGCAGGGCGCGGCAGGGTCGCCGTCGTTGAACAAGGCGATCGTCGAGTGGGTGGAGAACGGAAAAGCCCCCGACAGGATCATCGTGCGGGACGGCGTGCGGAAGATGGATTTTCCGGTGGCGACATATCCGGGACTGTTCGTGAAGAACGAAAAGGGCGAGTGGACGCGCGAGGAGCGTCCGCGTTCCAAGCCTCAACTTTCGCCGGAAGTGCTCTCAACGGACGGCAGATGATGCTGGCGCGGGGTGCTACAATACAATCCTTGGGTCGGCAGCGGGCACGCTGATTTGTTAAGAGGTGAGCGAAGAAGAGTTACGAATGCCGCGGCAGTGCGGGGCCTGGCGGCTTGATCGGGAGATCGGTCAAGGTGCATACGGAGTGGTCTGTCTTGCCCTCGGGCCGGGCGGCGAACGTGCGGCGGTGAAGGTCTGCCGCCATGCCGCCGTCGGCGACGAGCGTTACGCCCGCGAGCTGCGCGGCGCGAAACTCTACCGCTCTATCCCGCCCCAGGATGGGCTTGTCCGCATGAGGGATTTCGTCGAGACGACATGGGGCTTCTATACGGTGATGGACCTCGCGGACGACGAATTCGGCGCCGTGCCGGAATCGGGGGCAGACTATCGTCCGAAGACGCTCGCCCGCGTGGTCGAGGGAGAGAAGGCGTTGCCGCTCAAGGAGTGCGTCAGGCTCGCCCTGTCGCTCGCGAAGGGGCTCGACGCGCTTCAGCGGCATCACCTCTTGCATCGCGACATCAAGCCTGGAAATGTTCTCTACGTCAAGGGGCGGCCCGTCCTGTCCGACCCGGGATTGCTGGTGGAAGAATCGGACGCGGCTTCGCTCGTCGGCACGCCCGGTTATGTCCCGCCGGAGAAGTTCACCGGTGCCGCAAGCGACATCTACAGCCTCGGCCTCACGCTCAAGGCGGCGAGCTTCGGTCGACAGGTGGAGGATCTCGACAAAGGGCCCTCAATGGAGGCGGACGCCGGCGCGGCGCTCTTCCCCGCATGGTGGCGCATCCTCAACAAGGCGACGAACCCGACGCCGTCTCGTCGCTATCAGTCAGCCAAGGCACTCATAAAGGATCTCAAGGCGCTTCGCTTTAGGATGGAGATAGCATCGAAGTTCGGTTCGCGGGCAGCGAAGGCGGCGGGTCTTGCGGCGTCAATTACAGTCGTCGCGTTCATCGGAGTCCTGGTCGTGAGCAACGGAAGAATGAGCGACGAGGTGTCTGCACAAAAGAACGAGATAGTCAGGCAACGAGGCGACGTGTCCGCTCAACGTGCGGAGATTGACCGTCAGATTAGGGAAATGTCCGCCCAACGAGAGTGGATTGATCGGCAAGCTAAAGAGATATCCGCCCAACGCGAACAGATTGACAGGCAAAACAAGGAGATGGCTGCCCAGCGCGCGCAAATTGACAGGCAGGACAAGGAGATGGTTGCCCAGCGCGCGCAAATTGACAGGCAGAACAAGGAGATGACTGCCCAGAACAAGGAGATGTCCGCCCAACGCGAGCAGATAGACCGACAGGAGAAGGAAATTGCCGGCCATCGCAACGAGATTGCGCGCCAACAAGAGACGATAAAAAGTCAAAATAGGGAAATCGCCGGCAGGCTAGACGAGATTGCGCGTTATCGCGATGAAATCGCCAGGCAACGAAACGAGATTGACAAGCGGGCGCAGGAGGTGGCTAGACAGGCAAAGGATATTTCCGGTCAGATTGAGGTGCATTCCATCTTGACTGGAAACGAAACCAACTTGGTAGCCGAGCTCCAGTCATTGAGGCAGTTCAAGACCGACACCGAGAATATGTTCGAGAAGGCGAGGCGAGAAGCTCTCTGGGGCGCATATAGTGCGAATTTTAGCCTATGGGAACTTCGATTGGACAATCACAAGCGGGCGATCGCCGAAATCGCGATGAAAGACAAGACTAAATCGGTTGAACTGCAGGCGCGCCTGGACAGGTTGGTAGAACTCCTTGAGAAAGATAAATCGTATCACAAGGCGATTGTTGACCTGCGCGACAAGGCTATGGAAAAAGACAAAAGGGGCCTCGACAGCACGGACGAGTTTCTAGCCGCAGAAAGAATCTACAAAGAAAGGTTAGCTTTCGAGAAGAATGAATTCAAGCCTCTTGAGAAAGAATTAGAGATTGCCGAAGAAAGATCCAGAACGCAAGGGAATAGAAAATGACCTATAGGCACTTCAATAATGAATCAACGCGGTCGAGCGTCCTCAAGGCCGTCGCAAACACCGAAAACGAGGCGGCGTGGCAGAGGCTGTTCGACCTCTACGCCGGATTCGTCTTCTCCATCGCGCGCTCGAAAGGGCTCAAGAGCGAAGACGCGGACGATGTCGTGCAAATCGTCTTCACAGACCTCGCACGGAATCTCCCGACGTTCCAATACGACCGTACGAAGGGTCGCTTCAGGTCGTATCTCAGCGGGCTCGTGCACTGGCGCGTCATGGACAAGCTAAAAGCCGGCAAGCGAGACGCGGAGCTGAAGGTGAACTTCCTCGACGAGGCGCAGTTGTTCATGTCCCCCGACGACGACAGCGTGGTCGAGCGCGAATGGCAGGCGGCCGCCTTGGAAGAGGCGCTCCGCCGCATCAAGCCAAGTATCCGTCCAGAACACTACGCGGCGTTCGTCGCAAGCGCGATCGAAGGGCAGGACACCGAAGCCGTGGCAGCCCTCTACGGAATCTCAAGCGACAATCTCTATCAGATTCGCAAGCGCCTTACCGCGAAGCTGCGCGAAATGACGGCGACTGTCCTTGCCGAGATGGACGCTCCCGATGCGCCCGATCTTCGGCTTTGATCGCATCCGCGACCATTGATACGAGTCCGTGCGCGTTCTTCTCGTCGAGCCACGCCCACTGCCCGTTCGGATTCAGTTCGAGAAACCAAAGCTCGCCGTCCTTTCGGATGAAGTCAAAACGCCCGAATCGATAGCCCGTCTCGTCCATGAAGCCTTTGATGGC
>CAMNLN010000044.1 GCA_946543025.1 uncultured Verrucomicrobiota bacterium | reverse complement strand
ATAGTATCGAATCCAGCCAACAATACCGCCCGTGCCTTCACCAGACGCATTGTTAACGACATCTCCCGAATTTACGCACCCAGAAATTGATCCGTTGTTATCCTGCTCGCCAACAATGCCACCGATGGCGGCATCCCCACCAGTAACTGCACCGGTGTTTGTGCAATCCACAACTTTACCCGCGCAAAGTCCAACGATGCCGCCAACTGCAGACGTGTTGCTTGTGACGGATGCCGTATTCTTGCAGTCCTTGATCAGCATTTCGGCATCAAGCGAAGAGTAATACGCCGCGCCGGCAATACCGCCCACATTTTTATCAGCAGCGGAAATCGCCGCATTGTTCGTGCAACCAACAATAGAACCGAGGGCCATGATGCGCCCGACGATGCCGGCCGTGGCTTCCGTGCCGGCAATGGAGCCGGAGGAAACAGTCACTCCCTCTACATTGCCGTTCGCGGCGAGAACGCCGACTACGGCCGCAATGCCGCCATCATTTCCAGATCCCCCGAGGGAGATGTTCACGTTAGAGAGCGTGAAGTTCTTCACCGTACCGCCAGCGACAAGGCCGAACAGACCCGCGCCAGATTTGGCACCAGTGCCCTTGTGAGTGGTAATTGTGAGATTGGAGATCGTCTTGCCGTTACCGTCGAACGTTCCCTTGAAGGCATAGCCGCTGTAGAACGAAGTGTCGCGGCCCGCACGAACGCCGTTTCCAATCGGCGTCCAGTCGGCAACGGACGAGAGGTCGATGTCCGCCGTCAGCTTGACGTACTGGCCGGAGTAGTCCGTGCCGGCGTTGACGTTGTCGCGGAACTCCTGCAGGTCCGCCAGCGTGGCGATCGTGAACGGATCGGCCGAGGTGCCGGTGCCGGAGAGCGCGCCCCACGCCGTGCCCGCGCACGTGAACGCGAACAGCAGGGCGGCGAGCTTCGCCGTCAGTGAACTCATTGCTTTTTTCATGGTCTTTTTCATGGTGTTCGTTTGCTCCACTTCGTTAAAGGGTTGTGATTCTCCGTTCAATGAACTTTAAAGGTTCCTCAAAGGGTGTTGCAAGTTGAAGCCCCTTCCTGTTGCCGAGCGCGGGCGGGACGCCCGTTGTCCCAGTGACGGATGCGGCAAAGGGAGAGGGAGAGAGACGCAGGACATAAGAGACCCGCATGGATCGCAAGACGCGATTCCACGCGGTTTCCTCCACTTTCGGCCTTACAAAGACTACTGCAGCTCATTTCGTCAATACCAACAAAACCTATTTGCCTTTGGCGCTATATTATATCACTTTTTACCCCCCCCCATATATATTTTAACGCACAAGATAATTCACTTTTGCGCACCCCAGGGAAGGCGCAAAAACAAAAAACGAATTGTCACTTGCCGAGAAGCGCACGGAAACGCGCGCCATTTGCCTCCGCGCGCGAGATGATCCAGTTGGCCGTCGATCCGACGCGCCATTCGCGGCCGACGTCGAGGAGCGGATCCGCGTAATGCGCCAGCGCCCACGCCTCCCAGCGGTGCGCGTCCTTCGTCCAGTCGCCGTGACCCAATCGCGCGAAGAGCGCGAGCGCGACGTGCGGATGGTTGTTGCACGGAAAGAACATCAGGTTCGGCTCGCACGTGACGCCGCCGTTCGGTCCGTTCCGCATCTGCCAGACGGTCACGTCGATCAGCTTCCGCATGTCGTAGCGGACGCGCTTCCGCGCGTCCCAGACGAACTCGAAGCCCTCCTTCCAGTACCGCGCGTCGCCGGTGAACGTCTCGTAGAGGGCGAGCAACTGGAGGAGATGCCCCGTGTACATCACGTTCTCGCGGAAGCAGGGATCGGGCGCCCAGGGCTTGCGCCCCCAGTAGTTCCTGCTCATCGAGTAGGCCCACACGTCGCGCGCGAGAGGAATGACAGTTGTCCCAGTCGCGCAAGAACACTGTTCGGAACGGGGCGCGGGAGAAGTCGCAACTGGCGCGATGCCCGTTGTCCCAGTCGCCAGGACCGCCGTTGCGAGAGCCATCAACGCCACGAGCGCAACCTTGTGCCGACGGCGGAGGGGGGCCGCGCGGAGCCGCCGCGCGAGGTCGGCCGTCCACAAGGCGAAGGAGACGATCAGGACCTTCTGCGTGGTCGTCACCCATGGCGCGAACGGCACGATGCCCGCGCCGTGCAGCAGAAGGCAGAGCCCGAAGAACGACACAATGCCCAGCAGCGCGCACGTCCACGCGCGGTCGCGCCCCGGCCGGTCGCACGCGAACAGGACGCCCGCCCCGCCGAACGCCGCCAGGTGGCAGCCGACGTTGTGGAAGGTCATGTTCGCGTCTTCGGGCACGAGCAGGATCGCGCCGAGTCCGGAGACGTTCAGCGCCGCCCCCCACGACAGCACGGCGACGCGCCAGCCAACCGTCCCTCGGCGGACAAGACATGCCCACACGTGCGCCGTGGCCAGCGTCGCCAGGAGAAGCCCGAGCATGAACAGGTAATGGCACAGCGGCCAGGCGACGCCCCGCACGACGGTGCGTCCGAGCGCGCTCAGCATCTTCATCAGGGGGTTGTAGCCGCCGCCCGGATAGCAGACCGCCGCCAGCAGGAACGCCGTGAACGCGGCGGCGCCGTACAGGACGGCCGTCGGCCACACGTTGCGGCGCGACGGGTCAAAGCGCGCCTCGCGCGGCGCGACGAACGAGATGAGCAGACAAATCTCCGCGAGCAGGTAGACCGGGCCGGAGAGGAACCCGCATCCCGGCGCGCGCAGCAAGGCGCCGCCGATCATGAGGTCGGAAACGAGCAAGAGCCCGATTCCACCTGCGTAGAAAAGCCGGCGCGTCCCGTACGCCACGGAGAACGAGACGGCCGTCAAGATTGCGTAGGCCCAGACGGCGAGGCCCGTCGCGGGCGGCAGGACCTGCACGAGGCGCACGGACGCGAAGAGGGCGAGCGGCACGCCCAGCGCGACGGCGACGCGCAGGTTCGGGCGCGCCTCGCGCGCCTGCGCCGCCGTCCAGAGGATTTGCGCGAGCGAAAAGCAGAGCACGCCGCACAGGAAATCGGACGAGCCGCGCGCGGCCCGCCGCACGACGAGGAACCAATCCCCCGCGCCGGCGGCAAGGAACCCGGCCAGCATGAGAAGCCGCCGGAAGGTGAACCATGCGCGCACGAGGTCTCTCTCCCCTTTCGCGGGCCTTACTGGCCGGCCATGAACAGCGCGTTGGAGGCGAAGTACGGGTCGCTCGTGAAGCGGCAGCCGAGGCGGCGGAGGCCGGCCTCGTCGCCGGGGGTGACGATGTGCGTCATGTGGACCTCGCAGCCGCGCAGCTCGTTCAGCTTCTCGGTGGCGATCTGCGCGGCGGGGTTCGTGGTGCAGGAGATCGCGAGGCCGATCAGCGCCTCGTCGAGGTTGAGGGAGGTGTAGCCGCCCTTGAGGATGTCGTGCTTCATGTGCGCGATCGACTGGATGACGTTGGGCGCGATGAGCGGAATCTGGGCGGGGATGCCGGAGAGCTCCTTCACGGCGTTCAGCATCATCGCGGCAGCGGCGTGCATCTCGTCCGAGTTGCGTCCGGTGATGATTCGCCCGTCCTTGAGCTGGATGGCGGCGCCGGAGACGATGTTGCCGCCGGCCTTGCCCTTGCCGGCCTCCTTCGCGTTCTGCGCGGCCTGGCGGGCCGCCTCCACGGGGATGCGGTCCTCGGGCTTGAGGCCGAGCTTCTGCATGAGCGCGTCGGCGCGGGCGACGGAGTCGCGGTCCGTCGTGCCGAGGGCGAAGTCCGTCATGTAGCGGAAGGCGCGGCGGATGACCTCCTGCTTCGACGCCTCGCGCACGACCGCGTCGTCGATGATGCCGAAGCCGATGCGGTTCACGCCCATGTCGGTGGGGCTCTTGTAGGGGCACTCGCCGCCGGTCATTTTTTCCCAGATTGCGCGCAAGAGCGGGAACGCGTCCACGTCGCGGTTGTAGTTCACCGACGTCTTGCCGTACGCCTGGAGGTGGTACGGGTCGATCATGTTGCAGTCCTTGAGGTCGATGGTGGCGGCCTCGTAGGCGACGTTGAGCGGATGCTCGAGCGGCATGTTCCAGACGGGGAAGGTCTCGAACTTCGAGTAGGCGGCCTTCTTCCCGCGGCGGTACTCGTGGTAGATCTGCGAGAGGCAGGTGGCAAACTTGCCCGAGCCGGGGCCGGGCGCGGTGACGACCACGATGGGGCGCTCGGTGGGCACGTACTCGTTCTTGCCGTAGCCGGCCTCGGAGACGATCGTCTCCACGTCCGCCGGGTAGCCTTGCGTGACGTAGTGGAAGAACACCTTGATGCCGCGGTTCTCGAGGCGCTGGCGGAACTGCTGGGCGGCGACCTGGCCGGTGTAGCGCGTGATGACGACGCCGCGGAAGAGGAGGCCGAGGCGCTTGAGGTCGTCGATGAGCTTGAGCGCGTCGTCGGCGTAGGAGATGCCGAAGTCGGCGCGCATCTTCTTGTGCTCGATGTCGCCGGCGTAGATGCAGAGGATGATCTCGGCCTGGTCGGCGAGCGACTGCAGGAGGCGCAGCTTCACGTTGGGGTCGTAGCCGGGCAGGCAGCGCGCGGCGTGCATGTCGTTCATCAGCTTGCCGCCGAACTCCAGGTAGAGCTTGCCGTACTTGGCGGCGCGGCGGCGAATCTCGTCGGACTGTTCGGCGAGATACTTGTCGTTGTCAAATCCGATCTTCATGTCAGTTCCTCGAAAGGCCGATTGCTAGTATACCACATCTCGCCGCGCGGCGGCGTCCGGCGCGGGAAAGGAAGCGCGCGTGGAGGACGAACGGCGGGATGGTGGCGAGAAACGCCAGGACGTCCGAGACGGGCATCGCGAGCCAGATGCCGAAGGCGTGGTCCGCGAACACGTGCGGCAAGATCCAGATGCACGGCAGCAGGCAGATGAACTGCCGGAGGAGTGAAAGGAGAATGGCCGTCCACGGGTGGCCGATGGACTGGAAGTAGGTGGTGGCCACCACGTTGAGGCCGATGCACCAGAGCATGCAGTTCGCGAGGCGCAGGTCGTGCGCGACGAGCCGGATGAACCCCGCGTCCGCCCCGTCCGCGAAAAGCCGCGCGATCGCCCCGGGGAAGACCACCTGGGCAAACGCCGCGAACGCCACGACCGCCGTCGTCGTCCACAGGCCGAGCATCACCGTCTCGCGCACGCGCGCGAAGTTGCGCGCGCCCCAGTTGAAGCCGATGATCGGCGCGAGGCCCTGCTGCACGCCGAGCGTCGGCATGAAGAAGAGCATCGTCACCATCTGGAAGACGCCGAGCGACGCGATCTGGGCCGTGGCGGCGGACTTGTCGGCCGCCCACTTCGCGAACGCCAGCTGGAGCGAGACGTTGATGAGGCTTCCCATCAGCTGCTGCAGGGCGGGCGAGAGGCCGATGCCGGCCGCCCGCAGCGCGTAGGCGCGGTAGAAGCCGATCCGCCGCCAGCGGAGCCGCACCGCGCTGTGCCCGGGCCGGTAGTACCAGAGCGCCCACGCGAACGAAAGGAACATCGCCACGTTCGTGGCCCAGGCCGCGCCGGCCACGCCCATCCCGAAGCCGAAGATGAAGAGCGGGTCGAGCAGCAGGTTCGTGCCGAAGCCGACCGCCATGCACGTCATCGAGGGCACCACGGCCCCCTCGCTCCGCATCGTCGCCGAAAAGCCGAACGCGAGATGGGAAAAAAGATGGGAGAACACGACGAGGCGCACGTACGTCTTCGCCTGCTCGAACGCGGCGGGCGTGACGTCCGCGCCGCCCGTCCAGCGGAGGATCGGGTCGACGAACGCGAAGACAAGCGGCGGCAGCACGCAGAAGAAGAGCAGCTTGAACGCCACCAGCTCCCCCAGCAGCTTCTCGCAGGCCGTCCGGTCGCCCTCGCCCAGCTTGATGGAGATGAGCGCGCTGTGCCCCGCGCCCACGAACACGCCGAACGCGCCGAACACCATCATCAGCGGAAACGCGAGCGTCAGGGCCGCCATCGCGTCCTGTCCGCAACCGTGGCCGATCCAGACGCGGTCCACCACCGCGTAGAGCGCGTTGAGCGTCATCGAGACGAGCGCCGGCCACGAGAAGCGCGCCAGGAGCGGTCCCAGCGGCGCCGTCGCCATTTCCCGCAGCCTGTCGTTCGGCGGCATCGCGCTCCGCTACTCCTCCTTGGGGAACGGCTTGCCGAGCCCCAGGTTCTCGGGATACTCGCGGTAGCGCAGGAGCGCGCGGTCGGCCTTCGTCCTGTCGCCCGCCGCGATGGCCTGGCGGGCGACGCCCTTCCAGGCCTCCTGCCAGATCGCGTGGGCGTTGTTGCCGTGCTCCGACGGCAGCACCTGCATCTTCTCCAGGAAGGCGACGGCTTCATCGAAATGCTCCAGCGCGCAAAGGGCGCGGGCGTGGAGCATCTCCAGCGCGTCGTTTCCGGGGAAGCGCGAAAGGTAGTCGAGCGTGAGCGTGGCCGCCGCGTCCGCGTTGCCGTCCGCCAGGTAGGCGGACGCCAGGTCGCGCCCCACGCGCCAACCGTCGCCGAGCGTTTGCGCCTGCGCGAGGTCGGCCATCTTCGCGGCGCCCTTCCGCCGCCCGGCGCGATACTGGAACAGGACGGCCTCGTCCGCCTCGCCGCACGTGTCGAGCAGCTTGTCGGCCGCCGCGTCCTCTCCGAACGCCGCCAGCTGCACGGCGAGGAGGTAGCGGAACTTCCACGACGGATGCGCCTTTGCGGCCCATTCGAGCGCCGGCCGCGTCTCGCGACGGAACGGCAGCGCAAACGCCATCGGCGACATGGCCGCCGCCTCCAACGCCTTCGCCGCCGTCCCCTCGTCGCCCGTGCGGTGAAGGAGCCAGGCGAGACGGATCTTCGCGACGGGGTTTGCGGCGTACTCGAAAAGATCCTTCGCCTCGTCCGTCAGCCCTGCGTCCTCGTACCAGCCGCCCAGCTCGATGAAGGTCTGGTCCGGCAGTTCGTTGCGGACGTACGCGCGGAACGTCCGATCGTCCGCCGCCGTCAGCAGCTTCTCCTCGAAACGCGCGCCATGGAAGAGCGGGAACACGTCCAATGCAAGGTTGACGATCTTCCGCGCGGCGCGCACGTCGCCTCGCTTGCGCGCCGCGGCGATCCGCACGAGCCATGCGTCGAAGTTGTAGCTGTTCGCCTGCATCGCCTTCCTGGCAAGCTCGTCCGCCGCCGCCCAGTCGCCTTCCCGCAGCGCGATCTTCGCAAGCCGCGCGAACGCCGCCGTACGGTAGAGCGGCGAATAGCCGGCGAGGCGCAGGCGCTCCTTCGCCGTCGCGGTCTCATCGCAGGCGTCGGCGGCCAGTCCGTCCAGATAGTTCGCCTCCGCGTCGTAAGTGTTGACCGCGAGGGCGCGGGCGCACAGATCGCGCGCCTGCCCGTAGTCGCCGCGCCGGACGGCGAGTCCGGCAAGGGCGGTCAGTGCCGGCGCGAAACAGGGTTCCGTGCGCAGGCACGCGCGCAGGGCCTCCTCGCCCGTGCGGTCGTCGCGCTCGCGCAGGGCCTGTTCGCCGCGCACGTAGCGGCCGTAGGCGGAATTCCAGTCGAACGACGGCGGCATCGCGAGGGGACGCGAAACGAGGTTCGACGGCGCGGAGGCGGCCGTCGCGGCCGCCACGTCGCGCATCACGCCCCACTTCTCCTCGAAGATGTCCGTCGCGCCCGGCGCAAACGTCGGATGCTTGAACGGCGTACGGTACGTCTCGCTGCTCGGCTGGTGGAACATGCGCCCGCTCTGCAGCTCCACGTACTGCCCGTCCACGTCCGTGAGCAGGTCTTCCCAGATGCCGCCCTCGCGCGAAAGCGCCCACAGCCAGATCTTGCGTCCGAACTTCTCGTCGCTCTGGTGGAACGATCCGAACTTCGCCTCCGGCCACCACACGCCGAAGTAGCTGTGGTTGCCGTTGATCACGTGGTAGGACTTCGAGCCGCCGAAGGCGTTGTTGCCGTAGACGTGGAGATCGCGCCCCTTCCCGTCCACGGGCCAAGGGTGAGCGTCGCCCGGATGACCGACGTAGGCCGTGCCGGGGAAGAAGAGCTCGGGGTTCCCGTGCGCCGTGTAGGCGGCCGTCATCCACTGGTAGTACGGCCCCGGCAGGTTTGCGCCGTTGAACCACGTCGTGCGCGTACGGAAGTGGTCGGCGTCCGCCGGCAGGTTCACCTCCACCTGCCAGGTCGTGCGGTTGACCCATTCCGTCGCCGAGACAAAGCAGCTCGCGCTGCCGTCTGCGTTCGTGCGCACGCACCAGTCCACCGGCGTGGCGGTGGTGGGCGAATGGCCCATGATGCCGAAGTTGAACTCGATGCCGCCGCTGCACCACGGGCCGCGCATGGCGATGTTGCGGAACTTGACGGCGTGGTTGAAATAGATGAATTCGCGCCCGGTGGCCTTGTCCACGGCCCCCCACACCTTGCCGCCTACCTGCGGCATCATCATCACGCGTATGCGGTCGTTCTCCAGCATCACGCACCGCCACGTCTGCGTCGTGGCCGTCGCGGCGGATCCGTCGAAGAAAAAGTACGGATAGCGCTTCGCCGCCGTGCAGGGCACCGGGTCGGGGTCGGAAAACGGATAGGTCGGGAGATCCACCACGCCCTCCGTCACCGTCGCGGCCGCAAACAACGCCCGAATGCCGCACGCGACACCCGCCAGCAGTCCTGCACGCGTCATGTGAATTCCTCCTTAGAACACGACGGCCACGTCGTCCCCCAGCGCCCGTCGAATCCGGGCCATCTCCTCAGCCGGGATCGGACAGCCGGAAAGGACGAGCGAATCGAGCTTTCGCCAACCCGAAAGGTCGTCCGGCAGCTTCGCGATCTTGCAATTCCCGAGCGAGACGCTTTTCAGCTTCGGCATCTGCGTCACCCAGTCCGGCAGGGACGCGATCGGATTCGTGTCCAGCAGCAGATCCTCCAGAAGCGGCCACTCCTTCACGACGTCCGGCACGGCGGCGAACTGGTTGTGTTTAAGGTAGATGCGCCGCAGGTCCTTGAGGGCGGCCAGCTCGGCGGGCAGCGCCTGCAGCTTGTTCTCGTTCAGGCGCAGCCAGCGCAGGCCCGTCGCCCCCGCGAGCGAGGCAGGCACGGCCGCGAGGCGGTTGCCGTCCATGTTGAGGTACGTGAGCGTCGCCATCTGTCCCAGCCCGTCCGGCACGGCGTCCAGCTCGTTGCGCGCCAGATAGAGGGTGGTGAGCGTCTTCAGCGCAAAGACGCTGGACGGCACCTTCTTCAGCTTCAGCTCGGAGATGTCCAGCTCCTTCAGGTTCGGCAGGTCCGCGAACGCATCGTCGCCGACGGTCTCCTTGCTTCCGCGCAGGTAGAGGCGCGTCACCTCGGCGCGGTTCGTCGCGGCCAGCGCCGCCAGCGAGTTGACGGGCGTCGCGTCGGCAGGCTTGCCCCAGTTGTCGAAACATCCCGCCGCCATGGCGCAGACGACGGTCACGCAAATCAATGCCAGTTTGTTCATGGCGCTATTATACCACAATTCCGCTCCGATTACGGACTGAAGGCGTCACGCATTCGCGCGCAGCGTCTTCAGAAGGGCGATCTCGGCACGGTAGCCGTCGAGGTCGTTCGGCGTCTCGAGGTAGAACGGCAGGTCGCGCAGCTTCGGGTGGTTGATCACGCGAGCCAGGGCGTCCGTGCCGATCTTCCCCTTCCCGATGCAGGCATGGCGGTCCTTGTGCGCTTCGCAGACATTGAGGGAATCGTTGAGGTGGATCGCCTTCAGGCGGTGGAGGCCAAGGATGGAATCAAAACGCGCAAGGACGCCGTCGAGATCGTCGACGATGTCGTAGCCGCCGTCCCACACGTGGCAGGTGTCGAGGCACACGCCCACTCGGTCGCCGAGCTCGGTCGCATCGATGATCGCGCGCAACTCCTCGAAGTTCCGTCCCACCTCGCTACCCTTTCCGGCCATCGTCTCAAGGAGGACGGTCGTCTGCCAGGCGGGCGTGAGGATGCGGTTGAGCATGCCGGAGATGAGCGCGATGCCCGTCTCGGCGCCCTGGCCCACGTGGCTGCCGGGGTGGAAGTTGTAGAGCGCGCCGGGCGTCAGCTCCAGGCGCTTCAGGTCGTCGCGCATCGTCGATTCGGCGAATTCACGCACACGCTCCTCCGCTCCTGCGGCGTTGAGCGTGTAGGGCGCGTGCGCGAGGATCGGACCGATTCCCTTCTCGGCGGCGTAGGCGCAAAACGCCTTCGCGTCGGCGGGATCGACCGGCTTTGCCGCGCCGCCGCGCGGGTTGCGCGTGAAGAACTGGAACACGTTCGCGCCGATGGAGACGGCCGTCTGACCCATGGCCATGTAGCCGCCGGCGCTGCTGAGATGGCAACCGATCTTGAATTCCATGTCTTTTCTCCTGTCTGCCGTCTATCCGACGACAAGTTCCTCGCGAGGGTAGCGTATCGTGGGGCGAGACTCCTGTCCGCCGATGAGTAGCACCACCGCGAGCGCGCCGAGGCGTCCGCTAAACATGCAGAGCATCACCACGATGCGGCCGGCGGTCGAGAGCGAGGAGGTGGTGACGTCAAGGCTGAGCCCCGTGGTGGAAACGGCCGAAACGGTCTCGAACAGCAGCTTCTCGAAGGTCAGCGACTCGTTGCCGCCTTCGCTCACGAGCAGCATCGTCATGCCGAGCGTCACGAGCGTGGCGAAAAACGTCACGATGACGATCGCCTCGCGCACGATCGCCTCGGGCACCGTGCGCTTGAAGAGGACGGTCTCGGAACGGCCGCGGCAGATGGCGACGAGCGTGATCGCGAACACGGTGAACGTCGTCACCTTGATGCCGCCGCCGGCGCCGCCCGGCGCCGCGCCGATGAACATCAGCACCTCGGAGAGGAACCGCGTGGCCGCGTGCATCTCGTGGACCGGCACGACGGTGAAGCCGCAGGTGCGCGGCGTCACGGCCTGGAAGAAGCCGATCGCCAGCTTCTCGGCCCACGGGAACGGCTCCAGGGTCCGGTTCCACTCGAGCAGCAGCACCACCGCGAACATCCCCACGAGAAATGCGGCGGAAACGGTCAGGACGACGCGCGTGTGGAGAGAGATCCGTCCGCGCTTCACCAGGTTGCGCCGCCAGAAACGAAAGGTGCACAGGTTGTAGACGACCAGAAATCCAAATCCGCCCGCAATCACGAGGAGGCTCATGACGAGCAGGACGAGCGGCTGCGCGCGGAAGACGGCCAGGCTGCCGGGATCGAGCGAGAAGCCCGCGTTGCAGAACGCCATCACCGAATAGAAGTAGGCCCGGAACCACAGGGTAGCGTCCGACACCGCGATGGCGTTCAGCTCGGCATCCGCCTCGAAGAGCTCGTGCAGCGCCAACGTTCCCAGAGACTCCAGCACCAGCATGGAGAAGACGACCCAGACGATCAGGCCGCGCAGGCCGCGGATGCCGGAAGTCCCGTAGGCGTCCGCAAGGGAAAACTCGCTCGACAGGGAAAGGCGCCGTCCCATCAGCACGAGAAAAAAGGTTCCCAACGTCATCAATCCCACGCATCCCAGCTGCACGAGCGCGAGCATCACGCATTGCCCGAAGAGGGAAAGGTCCATTCCGACGTCGATTACCGTAAGGCCGGTGATGCACACGGCCGAACAGGCCGTGAAGATCGCGTCCATTGGCTTCATCCACGTGTTGGAGGCGGACGAGACGGGCAACATCAGGAGGAACGCTCCCAGCAGGATCGCCCCGATGAAGCCGATGACGACCAGATGGCGCGGCTTCATGACTTGTCCTTTTCGGCGAAGGAGCACTTCTCCTTGAACCAGACGCCCCAGATGCTCAGCTCGTAGAGGAGAACGAGCGGAACGGCCATGAGGATCTGGCTCATGGGGTCGGGCGGCGTCAGCACCATGCCGAGGAAGAATGCGAGCACGATCGCGAAGCGCCGCCAGCTGCGGAGCGAATCCGACGAGATCACGCCCAGCCAGCCCAGCACGAACAGAAGCAAAGGCACCTGGAAGACGAGGCCGAACGCCAGAACGAGCTTCAGGATCAGCGGCACGTAGTTCTCCACCTGCACCTCCGTGACGCTCAGGCCGAGCCAGCCGTTGATGACGTCGAAGAAGCGCACGACGTTCGGCGCCAGCTGCCCGTAGGCGAACACGACGCCTACGCCGAAGAACACAGCCCCGCCGAGCAGGAAGAAAAGAATCGCCGCCTTCTCGCGCTTCGTCAGCGCAGGGAAGACGAAACGAAGGACAAAGTAGGTCACGACGGGGAAGCTTACCGCCGTGCCTCCCCACATGGCGATGGACATGATCTGGCTGAATCCGCCCGTCAGGTTCAGGCTGACGATCTTGATCTTGCCGGCCTGCTCCAGGGCGGCGGCCGGCGCCTTGAGCCAAGCCAGCACCAGCGGCGAGAAGACGCCCACGACGATGCAGCAGACGGCCCACGCCAGCACGGCATGGATCAGGCACGCGCGGAGCGCGACGATATGCTCGAAGAAAGGCCGCGGCGGATCGTTGTACTCGTCGGGGTTCTTGATCAGAGGCCGCAACTTCATGCCCCGGCCCCCTTCTTCGCCGAATCGTTCGTCGTCACCGTGATCTTGACGGCCTTCAGCTCGGCATCCGTCGGCACGTGCTTGGCCGAATCTGCGGCCGGCGCGTCGCCCTGCGCCGCTTCCGCAACGGCCCTGTCTTCCCCTCCGCCGTCGGAATCGGGTGCGGAGCCGTCCTGATACTGAGTCTCGTCGTAGTAGTCCTCGTAGCCGGGATACGGGTTGTCGTCCCCGTACAAGTCCTCGCCGTTGTCCGAACCGGACGAGGCGTCCGCTTCGCCGGAGGATGAGGAGTCGGCTGACGAAGAAGTGTCCGAGGTCGCGTCGTTGACCGCCTTGGAGACTTCCTGGTCCATCGACATCACCTGCCGCTTGAACTCGTCCGCCGCGCGGCGCAGCGTGGACATGATCTGTCCCATCTTGCGCGCGGCGGCCGGCAGGTTCTTGGGCCCGACGACAATAAGCACGACACCGAGCAGGACTAGCCACTCGGTGCCGCCGACAGATTCGAAGATGAACGCGAACGTCATGAATCAACCACGTCCAGCCGAACCGCGAGCTTATTTGTGCTGAAAGATCGCGAACTCGCCGCGACGGTTCTTGGACCACGCGCCCTCGCCCTGGCCGGCCACGGCAGGCTTCTCCTCGCCGTAGCTCTTCGTCTGGACGCGCTGGGCGTCGATGCCGAGCGACACCAGGTAATCGCGAATCGCGATCGCGCGCAGCTCGCCGAGCGAGAGGTTGTATTCGTTCGAGCCGCGCTCGTCGCAGTTGCCCTCGATAATCACGACGCGGTTGGGCTGCGCCTGCAGGTGCTGGGCGACGGCCTCGATCTTGGCCATCTCAGTCGGTGCCAGCTGCGACGCGTCAAAACCAAAGTAGACCGGCGCGAAATCGACGTCCGTGCAGCGCGCGTAGTTGGGATCCTGGTCGAAGGGAACGCCCGTCACGTCCGAGAGGCTGGCCTCCTCGGCATTGGCGTCGGCACCGCCGGCGTTCTCGGTTTCGATGTCCTTGCCGGCGTTCATCGAATCGCCGTCGGTCGTCGCCACGTCCGAGACCGCCGCCTGGGAATCGGCCAGGCTGTCCGAATCCGCATCGTCATACCTGCAGCCGGTGACCGCAAACGCGAGCGCACCGCAGCACAGAATCGCCATCATTGTCGAGCACTTCATTTTTTCTTACTCCTTTGGGTTTTGAAATCTCTTTGGTTTGAAAACGTGCATAGATGATAGCAGAAATCGGGTGCGCATGGCAAGTCCAAACAGACTTTTTTTTGGCATGATGCATCCGCCCCTTCACGTCGCGGCGAAGATTGCCTGCGGCTCCGCCATGCGGCCGGGACCGGACGTGCCGCACGCGAGCTCGCCCGTGGCCGTCTCAACGAATCGCACCCCCCGCGCGCGAAGGCGCGCCACGTTCTCCTGCGTGGCCGCGTTCTCCCACATGCCCGTGTTCATGGCCGGTGCCGCCACGATCGGCGCCTTCGTGGCGAGCGCCACGCTGCTCAGCAGGTCGTCGGCGATTCCGTTCGCCAGCTTCGCGAGGACGTTCGCGGTGGCCGGCGCGATCACGAGCGCGTCCGCCGCCTCCGCGAGCGAGACGTGTTCGGGCTTCCAGCCAAGCGGATCCGCGAACATGTCGCTCTCCACTGGATTGCGGCTCAACGTGCGGAACGTGAGCGGCGTGACGAATTCCTTCGCGTGATCCGTCATGATCACGTGCACGTCATCGCCGTTCTTCACGAAAAGCCGAACCAGCTCGCACGCCTTGTAGGCGGCAATCGACCCGGTCACGCCCAATACGATAGTTCTTGCCATGCCGACAGTATACCATAACCGCGCCGGAAGATGGTATAATGTCCGCCATGAAAACGACCGCAGAAGAGATCGCCGCGCTCAAGCGCGACAGAAACGCCGTCATCCTCGCGCACAACTACGAGCGCCCCGAGGTGCAGGACATCGCCGACTTCACGGGCGACTCCCTCGAGCTCGCGCGCAAGGCCGCATCCGTGGAGGCGGACGTCATCGTCTTCTGCGGCGTCTACTTCATGGCCGAGACGGCCGCCATCCTCAATCCCGCCAAGAAAGTCCTTATCCCCGACGAGACGGCCGGCTGCCCGATGGCCGACATGATCACGGGCGAGCAGCTTCGCGCGCTCAAGGCGCAGCACCCCGGCGCCGCCGCCGTCTGCTACGTGAACTCCACCGCCGAGGTGAAGGCGGAGTGCGACATCTGCGTCACTTCCGGAAACGCCGAACGCGTGATGGCCACATTCCCGAAGGATCGCGAGATCATCTTCGTGCCGGACAGGCATCTTGGCTCGCATATCGCCGAGAAGCTCGGCGTCACCTACACCCTCTGGCCCGGCTACTGCCCCACGCACGCGCGCCTCACGGCGAAGCAGGTGGCCGCCGCGCGCGCCGCACATCCGGGCGCGCCCGTCATGGTGCATCCCGAATGTCCCAAGGAGGTGCGCGACGCCGCAGACGAGCGACTCTCGACCGGCGGCATGTGCGCGTTCGCGCGTACTTCGCCCGCGCAAGAATTCATCGTCGGCACCGAGACAGGAATCCTCCATCGTCTCCGGCTGGAGAACCCCGGCAAGAAGTTCTGGCCCGCCGCCGAACTCGTCTGCCCCAACATGAAGAAGACGACGCTCGAAAAGGTGCGCGACTGCCTGCGGGACATGTCGCCCGTCGTCACCGTGCCCGAAGAGGTCGCGATTCGCGCCAAGCGCGCGATCGACGCGATGCTCGCCGTGTAGACGCCACTCTTCGCGCCATCTTCACTTTTGGCTTTGCGCGACGGCGATGGAAACGGAGAGCACGTGCTCCGTGTCCGGCGCCAGCGTGTAGGCGTCCGGACGGAACAGCGTCGCCGGCTCCACGCAGACGAAATGGAGGGCTTCCTCCGCCGTAAAATTTTCGAACTGCCCTTCGGGTGTCCAGATCACGATCTTCGAGTAGCCGCTGCCGCGCATGACGACCGTGCGCCCCCAGCCCGCGTCCGTGATCGTCTGCTCGCGCTTGGCGAGCGTGAAGACATGGTCGAAGTGCCGGTCCGGGACGAACGTCCCCTGCCACGTCTGGTCCGCCACCTGCGACACGTCGGCGAAGCAGTACGGACAGCCGTCAAGCCCATCCACGCGCACCTGGCGGCGATCCGAGACGCGCCAGTACGGATGAAGGCCCTCCGTGATCTTCACAGACCGTGCGTCCGTGTTACGCGTGCGGAGCGAGAGGTCGAGCGTCGCGCCCAGGCGGATGGTGTACTCGAGATCGAAGTCGTACGGCCACACCTTCCGCGTCTCGTCCGTCGGCTTCAAGCCCAGGGTGAGGATCGTGCCGTCGGCCGTCTCCTTCTGCCCGCGCACCTCGAAGAACGAGTAGCGCGCGAAACCGTGGGACGCGGTGCCAGGCTCGCCGTTGCGTCCGAACCACGGCCAGCAGACCGGTATGCCGCCCCGGTCGTCCTTCGTGCCTTCGAGCGTCGTCGTCTTCGGAGCGAACAAGACATCCTCGGCCATACCTGCAGGCTTGTAGGACCGTATCTGCGCGCCGCGCAGGGAAACGGTTGCGGTGCCAAAGCGGTTTGAGAGTGCAATCATGTCCATGCCATTCTCCTGAATACGA
>CAMNLN010000043.1 GCA_946543025.1 uncultured Verrucomicrobiota bacterium | reverse complement strand
ACTACGACACGTCCCGTCCCTCCTACTTCCTCCGTTGGGAGTTCACCTTCGCGTTCTGACGAATTGCGCCTTAGCAAATGAAAAGCGGCAGCAGGATCATTTTCCCGCCGCCGCCTGTCCTTATGCCGACCTGGGCATCGCTACTCGACGCGCGTCGCGACGAGGCTGCCGCCGGAACCGCAACGGCGCGTGACGGCTTCCGCGCCGCCGCGTTCGCTTTCGAGTTCGGCTTCCAGTTCGCGTATGCCGTCATGTCCCCCGCGTAGCTCCACAAGCTAGTTATACAACATGTCCTTCGTTTCCTGGATATGCCGCTCATCCGCGAAGGACGAAGACACGCGCGGCTTCGGCGCGGTCGCCGCCGGAAGCGGTCATCGTCACGGTCGTGTCCGAGACGTCCAGCATGAAGCGGCCCTGCAGTCCGGAGAGGAAGAAATCCTTTATGTGCGGACGATACTCGGCAAAGAGCGTGCGCGCGTCCGCGAGGTCGTAGTCTCTCGTCTTCTTGGGCAGGCACGCGTATCCTTCCGGCGAGGTGTGCTTGGGCGGCATGTCCGCCTGTCTCTCGGCCGCCCACACGCTCGTCGCCATGAATTGCGTGAGACGCCCTTTCGGCGTCTTGAGGTCAGCAAACGAGGTAATGTGGTTGTGCCCCACGAGCGCGATCGCGTTGCGGCGGCACAGCTCGGAGAAGAGCTTCCGGCGCGCGGCCGCGTGTTCCTTCTTGCCCAGCAGGAACCAACGGAAATGCGGGCCGGTGCCAACTGGCACCACGGCGCCGTGCGAGACAAGGAACGTGTGCCGCACGTTCGCGTGGTCTTCCAGCAGGTTCAGGATGCGCGCGTGGTCGGGGAAGTTGAAGTCCGCATAGAGGAAGAGGTCTGGTCCTTGGCGGAAGGCGAACGTGGTGCTGTTGACGGGCCTTGCCAGCTCCTGCGTCAACTTCGGGAACATCGTCTCGCAGTAGACCTCCATGGCGGACTTCTTGTCCAGCCACAGGCTCCTGTCCACGTCATGGTTGCCCACGACGGGCAGGAACGGCACGTCGGGCGAGACGGTCTTCTTGAAGTACGAAAAGCCGTCCTCCAGCATCTTTGCGTGGACGTCCGCCTTGGCGCAGTTTCCCTGGATGAGGTCGCCGAGCTGCAGCACGAACTTCGTGTCAGGCCGGACGTCCTTCCGCGCCGCCGCCGCAAGCCGCTGCATGAGCCCGCTCCACTGGTCGTGCTCGCGCTTCATCCGCAAGGGGAATACCTCGGCCGCCTTCCCCGTCGTTGGCTTGTAGTAGGCATGGTAGACGCCGATTTCCGGCGCGTCGAAGTGCACGTCGCCCAGCACGAGGACGGAATACTTCGCGTCCGAGGCGCGCGAACTCGTACATCCGGCTCCGACGGCGGCCAGCGCCCCTGTGCCCAGCTTCAAGAATTCCCTGCGGTTCATCATCGCTTTCATTTCCTTCACCTCCATATCAAGGGCTTTTAACGTGCTTTGTCGGTCATGTGGAACACCAGTTCGCCGCCGCGCATGAGCTCGGCGTGCGAAACGGTCGGCCCCTTCAGCACCTTGCCGTTCAGTTCGACGCGCGCCACATACATCGCCTCTTCAGAGAGTCCCGGCGCCGTGATGTGCAGGCACCGCCCGTTCGGCAGCTCAAGCGTCGCCTCCTCTATCTGGGGAGCGCCCAGAACGTATGTAGCGGAAAAACCGTCGAACGGATAGAAACCGAACGTCGAGAACAAGTACCAGGCGCTCATCTGTCCGCAGTCGTCGTTGCCGCGC
The DNA here is from genome assembly GCA_946543025.1 of uncultured Verrucomicrobiota bacterium. GTDB lineage: Bacteria > Verrucomicrobiota > Kiritimatiellia > RFP12 > UBA1067 > RUG572. The sequence continues at coordinate 14,364 of CAMNLN010000043.1, read as the reverse complement.
ATAGCGTGCGACGTGGCGAAATAGCTGTTGCGGATCGTCTCTCGCACAATGCGCGCCGTCAGGTCGGGCCGTCCCGCAAATGCGAACTGATAGGGTGCCTGGTGGCCGGGCTCGTTGTCGTGTCGATACTCGCGGTGCTTCCAGAAGAAGTCCGAAAGCTCGCGGACGAACATGTCCTTCCCGCCGAACGCCTCGATGAGACCCGTCGGGTCGTGCGGCACGAACCACGTGTACTCGCGCGCGTTGGACTCGGTGTAGTCGCCGCCGCGCTGTGTGCAGTACGTGCGTTTCGTCGGGTCGAACGGCTCGCGCCATGTGCCGTTCGCGCCGCGTCCGCGCATAAGCAGCGTCGCCCGGTCGAAATGGTTTGTCCACCTCTGCGAACGGGCAGCGAACATTTCCGCCACGTCCTTCTTGCCCAACGCGCGCGCCAACGTCGCCGCGCACGCCTCGTTGTAAGCGATCTCCAGCGTGCGCGAGACGCCCTGGTTGTACGTGAAATCCCAGGGATAATAGCCGAATCGGTCGAGCAGCTCCCAGTCTTCGTCCGGGACCCACCACTCCGCGCGCGGGCGGCTGCGGTGCGTCACCGTGAGGGCGTTCGTGACGGCCGTGAGCGCCTCCTCGGCGTCAAACCCGCGGAAACCCTTCAGGTAGGCGTCCGTGATTACGGGGATGGAATGGACTCCGATCATGCAGAACGTCTCGCGCCCGAAATAGGGGATGACGGGCAGGTAGCCGACGCAGCGGTACTGCGCGAGGAAGGAACGGACGAACGCATCCACCTTCTCCGGCGCGAGAATCGTGTAGAGGGGATGGACGGCCCTGAACGTGTCCCACAGCGAGAATCCCGTGTAGTATTCGCCGTCCGTGCGATCGATCTCCGCGGCGGCGTTGCGGTAGCGCCCGTCCACGTCCGAGAAGAGGTTCGGCTGCTGGAAGCAATGGTAGAGCGCGGTGTAGACAAGCTTGAGCGTATCGGGCGGCGCCTTCGCCCGTACGCGTCCAAGGAGCGCGCGCCAGGCGTCTTCCGTCTCCTTTCGCACTCGCTCGAAGGCAGAATCGGCACCCAGCTCGGCATCGAGGTTGCGCTCCGCCCCGGCCGAGTCGACGCCGGATATCGACACTTTGATCTCAAGCGGCTCGGCGGAGGCGGCGAAGTCCAGGATATACCTCTTCGCACGGTTGCCAGGCTCGGGCGGAAGTTCCGCCACGGAAGCGATCGGCCGGCTGAACGCGAACACGCCGGAGACATGCCTGTTCTGAAGCCAAGCCTGCACGTGGTTGTCCACGTAAAGACGGTTTCGCGCGCGGTCGATCCGGCTGGACGAGGCCAGCACGTGGTTGGAATTCGACATCTTCGAATACGTGGCCACATTCCCATGCTGCAGGTCCACCAGCAGGCGCGGACGCGCGTTCGCCGCCCACGTCATGCGATAGACGCCGCACCGCCGCGTGGCGGTGATCTCGGTGCGCACGAGCGTGTTTGTGAAATGCACCGAATAGTATCCGGGGCGAGACGTCTCCGTTTCGCGATCCTTCAGCCCCCACGCGGGCTCATCGCCTGTGAACGGCAGCAGGAGAAAGTCGCACAGGTCCGGGCAGCCGGTGCCGGAGAGGTGCGTCTGCGTGAAGCCGATTATCCGGTCGTCGTCGCGCTTGTAGCCGTTGCAGTAGCGCGGATTTTTTCCTCCGGCGATGTCCACGGATCCGGAGTCCGGCCCCGGCTGGATGAGCGCGAACGGCGCCGTCGGACCGGGAAGCGTGTTGCCCTTCCCCTCCGTGCCGATGAACGGATCGACATGCGCAAGCACGTCGTCTCCTTCTGCAACACGCTTCCGCGAAAGGGCCGGTTTCGCCGAAACAGCCTGAGCCCGAGGCTTCGACGGCACGGTGCCGGAAATCTTAAAAGCCCAGGCGTGACGGCCCTTGAGCGGCATGGCGGCGGGAACCGTCACGACGAGATCCCCGCTGTCCACGCGCCACTCCACCCTCATGTCCTCGCCGAGCAGCGCCACGTCCTTCGCCGCCTCAACGCCCTTGACGCGGACTTCTCCGCAGGGCCGCTCCGTCACGATGGCGTAGAGCGCATCGCCCTTTTCGGTGAAGAACGTCTTGCCGCCGTCGCTTTTCGGGCCAACGGATCTTGCGCGCGTCCCGTATATGGCCTCTCCGTTCACGGCAAGCCATTCGCCGATCTGCAGCAGACGATCTTCCATGATTGGAGGGATGCGTCCGTCGGCGTCCGGCCCCACGTCCAGCAGCAGGTTGCCGCCCCTTGAGACGATGTCCACGAGCGTGCGGATGCAGTCTTCCGCGCTCGCGTACTGCCGGGCGGTCTCGAACCGGTTGTAACCGAACGAACGGCCCAGCCCCCGGCACTCTTCCCATGGGTGGATGATCTCCCCTGCCTTCTCGTGCCCCTCCCGGAAACCGTATTCCGTCGTGTAGTATCCGCCATGCCGGCCGCGGCACTTGATCCCCCAGCGGTCGTTCACGACGATCGAGTCTTTCATCGTCGACTCGTTGAACAGCCACTGGAGGAATTCCCGCGAGCAAAACTCGTCGTCAGTCGCCTCCCAGTCGCCGTCCGTGTACAGGATGTCGGCCGAATAGTCTTCGACAAGCTCCTTCATCTGCGGGACATTCATCGCGCGCGCCCACTTCCGTGCGTCCGCCCCCTTCGCCGCCTTGACCTTGTAGCGCTTCTCCACGTTCGGCGAATACGGGTTCGCGTATTCGATGAGCGAATAGTAGAAGCCGCTCTTCAGCCCCGCGGCCTTCACCGCGCGGGAAAGCTCGCCCGCCAGGTCGCGCCCCGACCCGACCGCCACCGAGTTGAAGTACGGCGACTCGGGGCTGGGCCAAAGCGCGTACCCGTCATGATGTTTTGACGCGAGAACCACATACTTGGCGCCGGCCTTCTTGAACATCTCCGCCCACTTCGCAGGCTCGAAGAAGCGCGCCGTGAACTGCGCCGCGAAGTTGGCGTACGGCATGTCGGCGTAATGCTTAATGTTGTGTTCCCTGAACGGGTTCGGTTCCTGCTTTTTCTTCTTCTGCAGCATTCTCCCCTGGTACCATTCCGCGTAGCAGGCGTAGATGTCCTTCGAATCAAGCGGGGCGTAGGCGGGAACGGAGTACGGGCCCCAGAAGATGAAGATTCCGAACTTCGCGTCCTGCCACCATCCCGGAACCGGCCGCGAATCAAGCGACTCCCACGTGGCGCCGTATTGACCGTCGGCCAACGCATGCGCCATAGCCATGGCGCATGCCGCCACGAGGATTCCGCGTGAAAAACGTGTCATCGACAACTACTCCTTCCTGCAACGAACGATTTCATAATACATTCTCGCGCCATCGGCGCCTTTCACCGACACGGAGAACGACAGCTTGCCGTCGGGCGCGGCGGCGGGCATCCGCTCCTGTCGTCTGCCCGACATGTCAAGGCTCCACACCTCGCAGCTCACCGGATCGGCGATCGCCAAGACGACCTTCGCCGAGCCATTGCGCATGACCGGCGGATACGCGCCCCACTTGAGGAGCACCGTGCGCGACGCATCGGAATACTCGGCTCCATCTCCCTGCATGTCTGTAAGATGTGTCAGCAACAGGCGATCGGAACGAACAATCGGTTTTCCGTCCAGCGCGCTGACCCACAACGTCGCAGGAATGTCGCCAACGTCAAACGCGAGCGGGCCTGCGGCGAGATGGCCTGCCTTCGCGAACCCGCCAGCGGTGCGCGGCGTATCGACGAGGAAGCCGCCGTCCGCACAGTCCGGCAGGGCAGCGCGCGCCGGCATGTCGCCACGCAGGAACAGGCAGATGCAGGCGCGTTCCGACGCCTGCCCGACAGGGTCAGCCCCGATGTCGAAGAAACTGGGGCGCGCCAAGCCTTCTCGCAGATTGTCGATTACATGCGCGTATGAGAAGCGCCACAGGCCGTCCCAGTCCTGTCCGCCCGCCGTCGCACCCGTCATTAGTCCGCCAATCCCCCTGTCCGCGCCCGGCGCGCAGAAGTTCCATTCCGTGATGCAGAACGGCTTTGACGGCAGGCGCGACGCGGATACGGACGCAATCCGTTTTCGCGCGAAAGCGACAGCGTCCCCGCCGGAGAGACGGGACGGCAAGCGCCCCCTTCGCCCTACGTACCGTGGATGATCCACGTAGAAATGGTCGTCCACGTAGTCGTACCACGTCTCCAGCACCGAATTCATCGCCGCGTCGTGTGGACCGCAGTTCTGGTTCGTGAGCAGCGCCTTCACGCCAAGGGAACGCAAAAATTCGCGCGCGCGCTTGGCAAAACCCGCCTCCATGTCCGCCATGAACGCGAGGAGCGCGACGTTGCCGCGCCACGACACGCGAGCAGCGTCCTCCGGCATTCCCTTCGCAAAGCCAGGTTCCGTTGCGCGTCTCTCCGCCAGCCATTTCTTCCACGCCGCCTTCATCGGCGCCTCGTGCTTTATCTCGTCCCAGCACCAGAGCAAGGTCCCCTCGTTAATCAGCGAGATCAGCGGCAGACCCGGCTCGTCCGCATATCGTCGCCCGGTATATGGATTGACATGTTCAAGCATGTTGCGGGCAAAGGTTTTCCAGTTCTCGAAGGCGGGCGTGTGGACGCATATCAGGTTCTTGTAGACCTGCATGGGAACGTCCCCCTTGCGGTCGATGCCGACGTCGCGCCACCGAACCGGACGGATCGTGAACAGGTCCGTCGTCACGTAGATGCCGTTCTCCATTGCGCGAAACAGCAGGTAGTCGAGCCGCTTCATCCACTCCTCGTTGATGCCCAGCCTGTCTGCGGACCCCTTGATTACGCCCCTTTCGCTCGCGTAGTGGTGGACGCGCAGCGCGTTGTATCCGCAGCGCGTCAGGCGCGTCACAAGCTCGTCTGCCAACGCGTGGTCCGGAAAGTTCGCGTCGAAACAGAGGTTCACGCCGTAGAATCGCTGGCGGATGTCCGGACGCCCCTCGAACGCGAAGTGTCCGCCGACATTCCTGAGCCAACCGTATTTTCCGGCAGGCGCGTCTTGAAGCCCCATCGTGGAAAAGTCGAGCGCGCTGCCCTTTTCGACGTTCTTGACGCATGCGAGCGGAATCCAGTCGTCGCCACGCGCAACGACGACCGGCCGATCGGAAACGGCCGTCACCCCGCCCGGCGAGGAGAGGTTGCAGGAAAAAGCATGTCGATCGCCCTTCTTGAAGGATTTGGGCGAGTCTCCAAGGAAACGCACCGTGAACGTGGGGATCCTCCACTTTCGGTCATCCTGGACGACATAGCGCACAGGCACCGGGAAATCCAGCGTAAACGCCTCGCGCCCGTCGGCAGACACGAACCGCATCGACGGAACGCGCCCTTCGCCAAAATGCGCCTTCTCTGCGACCACGGGAAACCTGAAAACCTTGTCGGACGCGCCTGTCCACTCGCCACCCGCATACGCCTCGCACGGCAGCGTAAGCGAGAGCGCAACGGCCTCCGGACGCTGATCGCGGTCGGATATGGCCGAGATGTCGTACGCGACGCGGCCATCCGCGTCCTGGCGCAACGTTGCCGTTCCGTGGCCCGTCGGACCACGCTCGTCGAAGAGCCCAAAGGAGACGGTCCCGCCATCCGAATCGGGGGCCGAGCCGTCGGCACGCACGCCCGTCGAAACGCCATGCCATCCCTCCCGGTGGACCACAAGGGTCATGTGTGCGCCCTTCCCGCCCACGCGCAGGCAACCGTTGACGTCGATTCCTGCCTCCAAGGCCCGGTTGGGACCGCAGGCAGGCCTATTCGTCATCTCGAACGTCAGCTCGCCGCCGCGCATGATATCGGCGTAGCGGATGACCGGCGACTCGTGCTCCTTGCCGTCGAGAAGGATCCGCCTCACGTACTTGTTTTGCGCTGAAAGACCTTTCGCCACGACGGTGAACGTGCGGCCGTCGCCAACGGAAAGCTTGATCTTCTTGAGTTGCGGCGCGCCGAGGACGAACTCTCCGCCGCACGGATTCACGGGATAGAACCCTAGCCCCGCAAACACGTACCACACGCTCAGCTGCCCGCAGTCGTCGTTTCCGCACAGCCCGCCGAGCGTGGGCGAATACAGGCGCGTCGTAATCTCGCGTATCCGCTCGGCGGCCTTCTCCGGATGCCCAGCCAGCGTGTAGAGGTACGGCACGTGGTGGGACGGCTCGTTGCCCTGGCAGTACTGCCCGATCACGCCCGTCACGTCCTGCATGAAGCTTTCGCTCTCCGCGGCCTCCGGCGCCTTGAAGAGCCCGTCGAGCCTGTCGGAAAACCTGTCGCCGCCGCCCAACGCCGCGATCAGTCCGGACGCGTCCTGCAGCACGTGCCACGTGTACTGCCAGGCGTTTCCCTCGGTGTAGTCGTTTGCCACGTCCCCGCCGTGCCCGCACGCGAACGGATCGAACGGCTCCCGCCAGCGGCCCTTCGTGTCCTTGCCGCGCATGAAGCCCGTGGACGGATCGAACACGTTTCGCCAGTTCGCGGCCCGCTTGCGGAAGAACGCCTCCGCTTCCGCATGGCCCAGCGCGCGCGCCATCTCGGCCGCGCACCAGTCGTCGTAGGAACACTCCAACGTACGCGACACCGACTCGCCCTTGATGACGTCGAAGGGATAGTAGCCGTACCTGTCCAGCAGGTCCCAGTTCTCCTTGGCTTTCTTTCGTCCCTTCGGCGTCTTGTGGAAAACGGTGAGGGAGTTGGTGATGGCGGCGAACGCCTCCTCCCCGTCGAAGCCGCGGAACCCCTTCAGCCAGGCGTCCACGATGACGGGGACGGAATGGTTGCCGATCATGCAGAACGACTCGCGCCCGAAGTACGGGATCACGGGCAGGTAGCCGATCGCGCGGTACTGCGCCAGCATCGAGTCGCAGAAATCGTCCACCCGCTCGGACGCGACAAGCGTGTAGAACGGGTGCGCCGCGCGAAACGTGTCCCAGAGCGACAGGCCCGTGTAGTGGCGGCCCCGCTTCGTCTGGAACAGCCGGCCGCCTGCGTCGCGCGCGCGGCCGTCCACGTCGGCGAGATCGTTCGGCTGGCTGAAAGCATGGTAGAGCGCCGTGTAGAACGTCTCCTTCTCGTCGGGCGAGCCTTCCTGCAGCTCCACGCGCCCGAAGAGCGCGCGCCAGGCGTCGCCGCAACGCCGCACGGCCGCATCGAAGTCCCAACCGTCAGCCTCTGCGGACATGTTCCGCGCGGCACCCGCCTCGTCCGTTCCGGAAATCGCGACCTTCGCAACGAGCGGCTCGCCGGACGGCAGGTCGAAGTCGAGCACGTAGCGGCCGGCCTTCTCGCCCTTCTTCGGCGGGAGCTTCAGCTTTGCCGCGAACGGTTGCGAGAACTCGATGCGGAACGCGACATGCCGCCCGCGCAGCCAGGACGAGCGTACGCTGTGCCCCTCGATGACACGGCGGTCGGCGGAACAGATGTCCGACGCCTCCTCCACGTGCGAAAACACGTGGACGTCGCGCACGTTGCCGAACTGCAGGTCCACGAGCAGACGCGCACGTTTCCCGTTCGCGAACGTATAGCGGTGCCACGATACGTGCGGCGCGGCCGTCAGCTCGGTCTTGACGCCGAAGTTGGTAGCGGCCACCGTGTAGTATCCGGGATAGGCCAGCTCGCTCGTGAAATCCTTCGCGCCGCGAAAGTCGTCGGCGGCGACGGCCGCCTCTCCGGTGAACGGCTGGAGCAGGACGTCACCGAGATCTTCGCACCCCGTGCCGCTCAGGTGGGTCTGCGAAAATCCGTATATCCACGGATCGAGGTAGGTGTACCCGGAACAGTGCTGCCAGTCGCCGAAACCCGTGTCGGGGCTTGGCTGCACGAGCCCGAAGGGCCAAGTCGCCCCAGGAAAGGTGTGGCCGTTCCAGGCGGTGCCGATAAAGGGATTGGCGTGTCTAATGACGTCGTCCGGCGCCCCGGCGAAACGCCCGGCGTTCACGCGCAGCGAGGATCCCGTGCGCGTCTCGCCGCCCGCATCGAGGATGAGCGTCGTGGCCAGCAGCAAGGCGCCAGCCGGCACCTCGACGCGCGCCCCGGCGCGCCAGACGCCAACAGGCTTGAACGGCGCGCGGCCGGAGTCGAAGCGGTAGAGGTGGAGGGCGGCGCCCATGTCGCCCGACACCGCCGGCACGAACGAAACGTCGCGCGCGCCGCCGTTGGCCACCACGAACGCCTTTCCCCTGTGAGACATCGTGGCGGCCACCCGAAGCGAGGGATCGTCCGAGCCGCACCGCATCTTCCATCCGAGCTTCCGCATGTGCCCCCACACCGCCTCGGCGCACGGGAATTCGCGATAGGCCGCCGATACGTCCGCGAACGCGCCAAGCGTCCCCTCGCGCGAGAGGAAGTCAACCGACACGCCCGCTCCATGGACCACCCCTGCCGCCGAAAGGCTCAACGCAAAGACAACAACGGCGCTAACGGCCGCTGCAAACACATGTCTGCGCCTATCCGCAACCGGTAGGGACGGCGTTCCACCGCCGTCCGCGGTTACGGTCGGCGATGGAACGCCGACCCTACCGGAATGCCGGAATCTTGCGACTACCTCCATTGACACGTACATCGCATCACCTGAAGAGCAGCACGGTGCCGCCGGACTTGACAAACACATAGACATGGCCATCCTCGACCGTCGCCGCAAGCGTGCACGGCTGGCCGCAGTTGACGGCCTTGAACTTGATATCCGAGTCCACCGCGCCCGTTACGCGCAGCACCAGATGTTTCGAGCCGTAAGCCACCATGTCGTCGCCCGTGCAGCCGAAGTCCACCTGCGCCGTCGATGCGGTCGCGAAGTCGCCGTCAATCGTCGGGATTCCGTTCTGCGGCGTGAGCGCCCCCGCGAGCGTGAGGTCTCCGTACACCGTACCATCGCCCGTAAGATTGGCAAGCGTCCGCGCGCCGCCCAGGTCGAGCAGCGCGCCGGCGCGGACGACGGTGTCGTCCGTGAGCGGAGCGGCGGCGGAAACGGCCAACGTTCCCTGGTCCACGACCGTCGGTCCCGTGTACGTGTTCGCGCCAGAGAGGGTCAGCACGCCCGCGCCCGTTTTCACGAGGCCGCCGTCCTTGCCCGAAAGCGCCGGATCGTGCTTGAGCGCGGCCGAGACCGTGTACTGTCCGCCCTTCGCGTTCACCGTGCTGATCGCCGCGCCGTTCGTCGTGACGAGGAGTTCGAGCGAACTGTCGACAAGGCTCTTATCCGTGCCGTTCGCCTCGCCGTACGGCAGGAACAGGCCGCCGTTGAAGTAGAACTTGCCGCCCACGCGCGTGGCGGTAACGTCGCCCGCCTTCAACAGTCCGCCGGGATTGAGCCACGCCTGCGCCGTTGACTTCGCGTGCCCGTTGCGCGTCACGCACATTGTTCCCTTCACGTCCAGCTCGCCGCCGTTCATGTAGAGCCGTCCGTAGTTCGCACGTTCGGTTACGCTGTCGCGGTAAACCACGAAGAAATCCTTCTGCACGGTCACCACGCCGCCGTTTACCGTGAACGTGGACGTGGCGCTGGACGCAGCGGCCGCGCTTGTATGCCCCCAGCTCATTTGCACCGAATTCCCAACCGCTACCGTGCCGCCGTTCACCTCGACTTCCGGGCTGCAGGCGGAGGCGGCGCCATACTCAAGGATGAGGCTCTGCTTGACAGACACGTTGCCCCCGTTCACCGTCATCTTCGCGCGCACGGGAACATCCAGCCCATGGTAATAGCCCAAATACAGATGATTCTTCTGAACCGTCAGAGACCCGCTGTTGATTTCGAGCTCCGCGCTGGAATCGTCGCTCGCCGGAAGGCCGATCGCCGCATACTCCGTGGTAGTCACTGTCGGCCCAGCCGTCGCGTCGCCCGCCTCGCCGATCACGAGCTTGCCCGCGCCCACGCTCAGGCTCATCGTCGCGTTCGTCGGGCTGTCGCCGTTCGCGCAGCGCGTGTTTTCGGGCCGACCGGCGGTTGACGGTTCTCCCCAGTAGTAGGTGATGTAATTGCCGTTGCCAAGTTGGTAGTTTCCTTCTCCCTTGACATACAGCGTGCCTGCGCCGCTCTTCATGAACGCGCCGGAAACGTCATTCTGCGCACGGCCGACCACAGTCAGGTCGTTCTCGACCTCGAGCGTGGACATGTACTTTTCCGTCGGGGCGATTGAGAAGCCGGGGATCGTCTCGCCCGTGCCGGTGTATTTCACCGTGCCGAAACCGAGCCGTAGCTGCGACGCGTCCGTCATCCACGCGAGCGACGGGATCGTCGTCCGGCCGCTGCGCGGATAGAGCGTACCCGCGAAGTTGTCCAACGCCCCTGCGCCAAACACGACCTCGCCCGCCGTGCCGCGTGTCGCCCCGCTCTGCGCCGCATTGACGCAAAGGATTCCGTCCGTCCGGATCGGCGCGTTCACCGTCACCGTCCCGCCCGTCGCCACGTCCAGCAGCGCATCGCCGTCCTTGGCGAACGTCAGGGTGTTCGCGCCGCCGAGCGTGTAGCCGCGCCCCGCCGTCGTCTCCTCAAAGATCGCCTGGCCCACGGTCACCGCCGTGTCAAGCGTCACCGGCACGTCCGCCGCCTGTGCCGCCTCGAAACGCGCGACCGCGTTCGCGCCGTTCGGCGGCAGACCGTTCGACCAGTTCGCCGTCTCGCTCCAGTCGCCGCCAAGAGACGTGGCCGTCCAGCGCGGCAGTTCTCCAGGCACCGCCGCGCGCACGGTCGCCACGAGCGCCTTCCAGCCCGTCTCGCCGTCCAGCGTCACGTCAACCTTCGCGAAGTCGGCCGTTAGAGACGACACCTCGGGATCAAGCGTGAACTTTGCCGCGTCCACATTCGCGTCGCACGAGGCGCGGTAGACGAACATCGTGTAGACCCCTGTCGTGTCCGCAAGCGCCGCATTCCATGCGCTGCGCGTCGCGAACAGCACAGGGCCGGCGACGGCAAAGTCGTTGGAGACGATGCAGTTGTAGATGCTCGTGCCGCTCGTCGAGCGCACTTCGAACCGCGCGGGCTTCGCAATCCCAGTCTCGCCCAACACGAGCGAGTCCGCATAGGTGGTATTCGCGCCGTTCTGGTACGTGCGGAGCGTGGCGCCCGCGTTCACGCGAACCGTCATCCCTTCGCCGCCCGTGCTCCTGTTCGCGATGAGCGTAGCGCCGTCTTCCACGGTGAGGCCACCAGAAAGACCTTCCATCAAGAACGTCTCGGAGAGATACACAATGCCGTCGCCGCGAACGCGGATGCCGCCGTCCGGCGCGTCGCCCAGCGCCGGCTCCTTCTCGAACGTCTGGCTCACGTTCAGATAGCAGGGCGCCGTGTTCGCCGTCCCCTGCTCCGATGTGTCGATTACAAGTCCGCCCGCGCCGACGTACGCGTGACGGATGTACCGAAGGTAGATGACGCTGTTTCCGTTGTTGAAAGGCTTGAACGTGCCGCCGTCGAAGTGCGCCGTGCCGCGCAGGTCGTCCGCCGCGTAGCCGTTGATGCCGACCGTCTTCAGCGTTCCGCCGCTGTTCAGGAACAGCTCCATCTCGCTGCCGTTCTGGTACATGTTGACGTTGTTTTCCCGGCTCTCCAGCAATCCGCCGTTCAGTTCGACCACCGCCGGTGCAAGCCCCTCCGCGCTTCTCGACGCCAACCCCACGTTGATCTGGGTCTTGGCGGAAAGCGTACCGCCGTTGACGACCAGCTTGTTCGTTGCCGCGCCGCCCACGTAGCCGTCCACCTTGATCGCCCCTTCCAGCGTAAACGTGCCGTTGTTCATCACGATCTCGGCGGGCGGGCGTCCCTCGAGCGGCTGGCCTCCGGCGGCAAGGGAGAACGCCGTCACGTTCGGCGCGTCCGAGTCGTCGCCGACCGTGCCGATCTCGAGCCGCCCCTCGCGCACGGTCACGCCGTACATTCCGGACTTCGGACCGTCGCCGGATTCACCGATGAAGATGCCGTCGCCGCTCCAGGCGGTCGTGGGCTGACCGCCGGTGAGCGTGAATATCCCGTTCCCCTTCAGTTTCAGCGTCTCTTCGCCCGTCTTCACGAGGAGCGAGGTGCCGCGAGACGCAGCGGAGCCAAGCGTAAGCGGCGCACCCACGCGCAGCACGGAAGCAGTAGGAGCAATCGACATAAACGTCACCCCCGCCAGTTCCGCCGCCGGGCCCGTGTACGCGACCGTGCCAGGGCCGACAAATAGCTTCGATGCGTCCGTCGCGAATGAAAGGTCTTCAAGTTCAAGCGTACCGGAGTTGACGGCAAGTCCGCCCGCAAGCCCGGAAAGGTCGCCCGTCAGCTTCACCACGCCGCCCCCGGTTTGAGCGGGATTGACCGTTACCGGACTTGTCGCCGTCAGCTTCGACGCGATCGCGTTCGTCATGGGGGCGACTGATGAAATGACGGCATAGTCGCCCATCAGCAGCTCGCCGCCCGTCACCGTGTAGCCGTTCGCGCCGCTGAACGCGATTCCGCCCGCCGACGCCTGGCCCGCGAGCGTGACGGTCTCGCCGCCCGCCGACGCGTCCTTGGAGAACACGGCCTCCGCGCCGGCGCTGTTCACCGCCGCGCCGCCTTCCCAGTTGCCGTCCGTTTTCCACAGGCCGTCTTCCGTGCCGTTCGACCAGGCGTTCTGCGCGAAAAACGATACTGACGTGTCCAGCACGACCAGCTGTAGCTTGACCTGATCCCCTTCCACGACGGTCTGGAACCTGTATGCCGTCACCTTGTCTTCGCTTGGGTTGGCAAACCTGCACTCGAGCGACGCCAGCACGTCACGGTAGGCCGCCGGCGCGGCGATGAGCGTATGAGGGCCAAGGGCCGCGCCCTTGGAGATGCCGCCAAGGTTCTCGTTGTAGAAGTAGACGTTCAGGTAAGAAGATCCGACGTGCCGCAGCTCGCGCGTCACGATCAGGGTGGAGTTCGACGCGATCATCAGCGTGTTGTAGCCGCCCTTGCTTCCCTCGAAGCCGAGCGAGAGCGTGTCCACCGTGTGGTTGCCGCCCTTCAGGCGTAGACGCGACGTGTTGCCCAATGAGAGAGCGTTGCCGCCGACGATGTCCGCGCCCTTGTCGAGCAACAGATATGAGCTGTTCCACACGCGCACGGGCGCGTCGATGGTGCAGTTCTGGGCGAAATTGTAGTAGCTGCGGTGTTGGTCGTCGGGAGACTTGAAGTCGATCGGCTGGCGCGCTTCGCCCGGATGCGTGTTCGTATAAGCGATGCTCTTCTGGAAGTGCCCGGCCTGTTGGTGCTGGTTCGTGTTCTTCGCGCCGGCGAAGGTGAAACCACGCGTGCCCACGCGCACGCTGTTCAGCGTGCTGACGATGTTCGTCATGTTCTGCTTCGTGTTGTAGCCGTTGACAAGCGTGCCGCCGTCGAGCAGGAGGTTGACCTTCGCCGTGTTCTTGTTCCTCTGGAACGGGAGGCCGGACGTCGTCGTCAGCGTGCCGCCGAGAAGGTTGATGTTCATCGTGCTGTTCGCGCCGGACGCGCCAAGGTACTGTACGTTCACCTCCGCCTCGTCCTTGAGCGTCACGTCAAACGTCGAGGCGCCTGCGTTGCCATGGATGCTGATATACTGCGATGTCACCTTGCCATGATCCGCCACCGTCATGTCACACACGGACGGACCGCTCTTGAAGCCGACGCTGATGTACTGTCCCATCGTCACCACGCCCGTACCCGCCACGGTGAAGGACGTGTTGACGCCCGCCTGGTTGCCGAGCTGCAGGTTCTTGGCCATCGCAAAATGCCCGCCCAGCACCTCGATGAAGGGATACGTGTCGTACACGCGTCCACCGGGCGGCGCGTTGTTGCTGCCGAAGAAGATCGTGTCGCCGCTCGACCCCCACACGACGCCGTTCGACACGATACCGTCCGTCACGCGGATTCCCGAACGGACGGTCGGGCCGCCCGTTCCTGCGAAACCGTTGTAGTAGGCCGGATAGAAGCACTTGTAGAGGACGTTCGTGCCACCGCGGAACTCGAGGACCGCGCTCTTCTCCGTCCCCTCGTTCGTCGTCCATGTGCCAACGGAGCCGTTGTTCGCGTTAAAGTAGTTGTAGCCGCCCTCGATCACCATCTTGCCTTCGGCGATGACCACGTTGCCCCGTATGCCTTTAGTCGGCGCGTCGCCGTTGGCATTGAGCGTCAGGGGATTTGCGGTATCGGCCACGGCCCCGTTCGCCATGTCTGGATCCCAGCCGAACCGGTTGTTCGCGCCGCTGAAGTACACCGTGCCGGGACCGGTCTTGATGAAGCAGCCCGTCTTCTGCACGAAGTCGTTCGTGACATGCAGCTCGTCCTGCACGTCGAGGACGGTCGCCAGCTTGCTGCTCGCGGGGTATTCGTTCGTGACGACCGCGCCGAGTGTGCCCGACGCGCGCAACGTGCCCTGCCCAAG
>CAMNLN010000042.1 GCA_946543025.1 uncultured Verrucomicrobiota bacterium | reverse complement strand
GTGGGCATCTTCTACTGGACGTGGCACCGCGACGCGCGCGGCCCCTACGACAACACGAAGCTCACGGCCGCCGCGCGCGACGGCATCGTAAGCTGGCCCCCGTGCGCGTCGCACTGGTGGGGCGAGAGCGAGTACGGCTACTACCGCGCGGACGACGAGTACGTGCTCACGCATCATGCGATCCTCCTCGCGGCAGCGGGCGTGGACGCGGTGCTCTTTGATACCACGAACCCGCCTTGGACCTTCAAGGAGCAGTACGAGGCGCTCTGCCGGGCGTGGACGCGCCTCCGCGAACAGGGCACGCCCACGCCGCAGATCGCGTTCATCTGTCCGTTCACCGCCGGCGGCCATCCCCAGCGCGCAGAAATCACCGTGGACCAGCTGTGGTACGACCTCTACAAGCCCGGCAAGTGGAAGGACCTCTGGTACCGCTGGAAGGGCAAGCCTCTCATCCTCGCCGATCCGCGCAGCGCCAAGCTGCCTGGCATGAAAGAGTTTTTCACGTTCCGCTATCCCGAGCCGGACTACCGCCGCGGCCCGACGGCGCCCAACCAGTGGAGCTGGCTCGAGGTCTCGCCGCAACACGTGTTCACGAACGACCTCGGCGAGGCCGAGCAGATGTCCGTGGGCGTGGCCGTGAACGCGCTGCCCGGCGTGCCCGGTCCTGCGCCGATGTCGCACAAGGACGGAGCGATGGGGCGCAGCTGGCACGACGGCAAAGTCGACCCCGACCCGTCGGCCGTCAACCGTGGCATCTTCTTCCAGAACCAGTGGAACTGGGCGCTGAAGAACGACCCGCTCTTCGTGTTCGTGACGGGCTGGAACGAATGGCGCGCCGGGCGCATGACGAAATGGAGCAGGTACAATTCGTATACGGATTGCTACTTCCCCGGCGGGCTCTTCGTGGACGAATACAATCAGGAGTACAGCCGCGACTGCGAGCCGATGAAGGGCGGTCACGGCGACAACTACTACTACCAGCTCGTGGCGAATGTGCGCCGCTACAAGGGGGTGCGTCCCGCGCCTGTCGCCAGGCGCACTTACGCGGTGGAGGTGGATGGCTCGTTCGCGGACTGGACGGACGTCCAGCCCGAGTTCCGCGACGCGATCGGCGACACGGTCCACCGCGACCACGCGGGCTGCGGCGAGAACATTCGTTATATGGACGCGAGCGGGCGCAACGACATCGCGGACCTCAAGGTGGCCGAGACGCCGCGGGGCGACGTGGCGTTCTACGCGAAGACGGCGAACCTCCTCTCGCCGCACACGGACCCGAACTGGATGCTCCTATTCGTGAACGCGGACGCGAAGCAGACGACGGGCTGGTACGGGTACGACCTGCGCGTGAACCGCGACGTATCATCAGACGGCACGACCGCCTCGCTCGATGTGTGGCGCGGACCGGTGGTCGGCGGCTATTGGCAATGCGTCGGCAAAGTGCCGATCCGCATCGGCGCGCGGGAGATCGAGCTCGTGCTGCCGCGCGCGCACTTCGGTGCTCAACCGCTCGATTTCCAGTTCCACTGGAAGGACAATCCCGAGACGCTCTGCCGCCACCCGACGATTACGGGCGACGACGCCCCCGAGCGTCGCTTCAACTATGTCTTCCGTCGGCAATGAAATCCGCGCATGTGCGGGCGAGTGGATTGTGGTATACTGGCAACAGTTTTTGGAAGGAGTATAGAGACATGAATACGAGACGCGAATTCATCGCTTCCGCCGCGCTGGCGGCGGCAGGTTGCACAACCGCGCGTACGCCGCTTGCGCGCTTCGCGGCGCCGGGCGAGATCAAGGCGTTCCTTCTCCACCTCGGCCACAACATGTGGTGCGATTGGTTTCCGCCGGACGTCGACCTCAATGTCGTGAAGGCCGCCATTCCGCCGAAAGGCCAGTCGCCGTTCCCGGACGTCGAGCTGCGCAACAAGGACGAATTGTGGCGCAAGGCCACCGACTATATCGCGGCGAAAGGGATGAACATGATTGTGGTCGACCTCGGCGAGGGGCTGGTCTACCCCAGCCACCCCGAGCTGTCCATCAAGGGCAGCTGGACGCCCGAGAAGATGCGCGCGGAGATTGTCCGCCTCAACAAGCTCGGCATCGAGGTGATCCCCAAGCTCAACTTCTCGACGACGCACAACGGCTGGCTCAAGCACTACCGCCGCATGCTCTCCACGCCTGCCTACTACAAGGTGTGCGAGGACCTGATCGCGGACGTGGCAGACATTTTCGACCGTCCTCGTTTCCTCCACATCGGTTACGATGAGGAGACGGCGAGCCACCAGGACCATTCCGGGCGTTGCCTCTACGTAGTCGTGCGCAAGGGCGAGTTCTGGCTGCACGACTTCCTGCACATCGTCAAGACGACGGAGAAGAACGGCATGCGCGCATGGGCGTGGAGCGACTACGGTTGGGACCATCCCGAGTTCTACGAGCGGTGCCCGAAGTCCGTGCTCATGAGCAACTGGTACTACGACGAGTGCTACGGCGGCTTTGATCTTGCCACGAACAAGACGGCCGACCTCAAGCGCCTGAAGGGTTTTTACGACCTTGACAAGGCGGGGTTCGAGCAGGTGCCGTGCGGGACGAACTGGTCCGGCTGGAAGCGCCGGCAGCTGAAGACCGGCGCAGACGACGTGATCGGCAAGCTCGTGAAGTTGTGCCGACGCGACATCTCGCCGAAGAACCTCAAGGGCTTCATGATGGCCCCTTGGGTCTCGTGCGACAACGAGGAGAACCTGAAGACCAACCTCAAGGGCGCCGACCTCTTCGCGGATGCGTTGAAAGCCTGACGCATGGCGCGGAAGATTCGGATAGGACTTGCGGCGGCGGCATGTCTGGCCACCGCGCTGGGCGGTTCGCTTCCACTTGTGCGCCTGCCGCACCGGGGGAAGGGCCTTGAGGGACGGTTCCATCCCACCTACGCGAGCGTGCACGACGCCGCGACCTCGCAGGCGCGCCCCGTGCCCGCGTTCCTGCGCGGCAGCGTGATGTACCAGCTCTTCACGCGCATGTTCACGCCCGAGGGGACATTCGCCGCCGCGCGCGTGAAGCTGCCCAGCCTCAAGGCGGACGGTGTGGACATCGTCTACCTCACGCCGCACCAGCTGGCGGACGACGACCCTGATCCGCGTTTCTGGAGCGGACGCCAGAAGGCGTGCAAGATGAACAACCCGAAGAACCCCTACCGGCAAAAAGACTTCTTCTCCGTCGATCCCGAATACGGCACGAAGGCGGACCTGCAGGCGTTCGTCGCTGAGGCGCATCGCCTCGGCATGAAGGTGATGTTCGACCTCGTCTACTTCCATTGCGGCCCCAAGGCCGTGTTCCTCGCGGAGCACCCGGACTTCATCGTGCGCAATCCAGACGGTACGCCCAAATTGGGCGATTGGGCGTTCCCCGAGTTGGACATCGCGAAGCCCGCCGTGCGCGAGTACCTCTGCTCGAACATGGAAAGCTTCATCCGCGACTATGACGTGGACGGTTTCCGCTGCGACGTGGCGGATATGCTGCCGGTCGAATTCTGGGAGGAAGGCTACCGTCGCTGCAAGGCGCTGAAGCCGGACGTGTTCATGATGTGCGAGGGGCTGAAAGGCGACGACCAGATCGAGGCGTTCGACCTCTCCTACGGGTTCTACACGCAGTGGACGATCGTCTCGATGCTGGAGGGGAAGTCGCCCGCCTCTCTGCTGGAGAAGGCCTGGCGCGCGCACGTGCGCGACTATCCGCGCGGGTTCCATTGGATGCGCTGCTTCGAGAACCACGACTTTGCGAATGTCAATCCAGGCCAGAAGCGCAAGGAGGAATTGTTCGGGCATGAACTCAATGCGGCGATGATCGCCACCTGCTTCCTGCTGGACGGCATCCCGATGCTCTACAACGGGCAAGAGATCGCCGACGCGAGCCCGCATTCCATCTGGTCGAACCGCGACCACGGGAAGTGGTGCATCGACTGGTCGCGCGCAAACGACGAGGCTGCCGTCGCCCGGCGCGCGCTCGTACGTCGCCTCGCGCGCCTGCGCCATGCCCATCCCGACCTGTTTGACGCGCCAGTGACATGGCATCCCGTTCCGGTGCCGGACAAGGCGTTCGCGTTCTCGCGTCCGTTGCCGGACGGCACCACGCTCACGCTCGCCGTGAACATCTCGCGCGAGACGGTCTCGCTTGCCCTGTCCGGCGGCAGGACCGTCACGCTCGCACCCCATGCTTTCGACCTGCACGAAGCGCCGTCGAAGTGAAAATCCGTTGCGTTTTGGCGCTGATTGCTTTATCATATCGTGCGTCAGGAGCAGAATTGACAAGATGAAACGGTTAGACAAGTTGGCCCCGAACTTGAACAAAAAAGAAGGATGATCATGGACAGGCAGGAAATGCAGGCAGACATCGTGGTGACGGGGTTTGGTCCCGCCGCCGCCGGATTCTTGACGACGATCGGGCCGGAGCTGGCCAAGACAAAGGAGGACGGCACGCCTCTCTACGAGTCGAAGGTCCTGCCGGGCTGTCCGCTGCAGGTAACGTGCTACGAGCGCGCGGACGATCCCGGTTTCGGCGTTTCGGGCATCGTCACGAAGGGAACGGCCATCAAGGCATCATTCCCGGACCTGGATCTCACGAAGGAGATTCCCAACGCGATCGAGGTGAAGCAGGAGAAGCTGGCGTACCTCTTCGACCACCTCGGCTGTTCGCGGCGGACGTTCGGCACGAAGATGATCGACCTCGCCTTCAAGATGGGCGGCTTCTTCATGAAGGGCGGCAAGTGGAAGGCGCGCGAGCTGCCGTTCATCCCGCCGTTCATGGACAAGAAGCCAGGCCTCGTTCTCCAGATGGGATCGTTCATGACATGGGCCGCGCAGAAGGTGATGGAGAGCGGGCTGATGATCATGCCCGGAATGCCCGTGGCGGAGCCGCTCTTCGACGGCGACAAGGTGACGGGCGTGCGCCTTGCGGACCAGGGCGTGGAGAAGGACGGCACGCCCGTGGAGGGCGCGTACATGCCGGGCATGGACGTGAAAGCCGCGCTGACCGTCGTCGCCGACGGCCCGGTGGGCGCCGTCGGGCGCGCGCTGGACGCGAAGTTCGGCCTGCCGAACGGCCACCACGCCTACGACTGGGGCCTCGGCATGAAAGCCGTCGTGCAGCTGCCCGAAGGGTGCGAGCTGGAGCCGGGCACCGTCCTTCATACGATGGGCTTCCCCGAACCTGAGATATTCGGCTTCCTCTATGTCTACCCGAACCGAACGGCTGCGCTCGGCGTGTTCGTCTCGCCATGGATGGATACGCCCGTGCGCACCACGTACCGTTACCTGCAGCACTGGATGATGCACCCGTACGTCTGGCGTCACCTGAAGGGCGGCAAGCTACTCAGCTGGGGCGCGAAGTCCATCGCCGAATCGGGCGTGGAGGGCGAGCCGTTCCTGTGCGGCGACGGGTTTGCGCGCATCGGCGAGGGTTCGGGCACGACGGACTGCCTCGCAAACGCGGGCGTAGACGAGGCGTGGGAGAGCGGCGTGATGCTCGCGAAATCCGTCCTCAAGCTCCTGCGGGAAGGCAAGGACTTCACCAAGGCGAACCTGGAGGCCACCTATGTGGCCGATCGCCGCGCGTCCGCGCTCGACAAGCGCCTTCGCAAGGCGAGCGGCGCGCGCAACGGCTTCAACAAGTCGTTCTTCTGGGGCATGGCGGGCGAGGGGCTGCGCGGCATGCTCGGCATCGCCCTACCGTTCAAGAGCGTGCCGCCGGCCGCGCGTGTGCCGGAGCTGAAGGACGCGGTGAAGGGGCGCATCAAGGATCAGGCCGCGTTCGAGGCGGCCGTGGCCGAGGCCGAGAAGGCCCGCAAGCCGCTCCACGACGCGGTGATGGACGCCTGCGGCTGGCCGGCGATCCCGTACGACGGCGAGCTGCTCGTCTTACATCAAGACGCGCTCCTGCTGGGCGGCAAGGTACAGGCCGCGCCGGGGTTCGCGGATCATGTCGCTTTCGCCGATCCCGAGCTGTGCAAGACATGCACGAAGCACACGTGCATCGAGGTGTGCAGCGCGCAGGCGCTCATGCCCTCGGACGAGCCGGGGGACGTGCCGAAGTTCGACCGCGAGAAGTGCGTCCACTGCGGAGGTTGCATCTGGAATTGCGCGCGCCTCGTGCCCGGCACCGACCACGGCAACGTCGTCTTCAAGGCCGGCTCCGGCGGCCTGCACTCGAATGAGAATTGATGTTCGCGTGCAGGAAGTTGCGTATTCCCATTTTGTTGGCTTTGCGCGAGTTTGGCCCATGCACGAGGTGCGCGTGCGACGCGGGGAGTCTGGCATGTTCGTCGGTTGGCCGGTTGTTCCGTCGCGCGGCGTTTTGATATAATGCCGCCATGCTTGAGGAACTGAAGAAGAAGGTCTGCGAGGCGAACCTCGCGCTCGTACGTCACGGGCTTGTGACGCTCACGTGGGGCAACGCCTCCGCGATCGATCGCGAGAAGGGGCTGGTCGTCATCAAGCCGAGCGGCGTGGCTTACAGCTCGATGACGCCGGAGGACATGGTGGCGGTCGATCTTAACGGCAACGTGGTCGAGGGACGGTACCGGCCTTCCAGCGACACGCCTACGCACCTCGTTCTCTACAGGGCGTTCTCGTCCGTCGGCGGCATCGTGCACACGCACTCCACGTACGCGACGGCCTGGGCGCAGGCTGCGCGCGCGATTCCCAACCTCGGCACCACGCACGCGGATACTTTCCACACGGACGTGCCGCTCGCGGACGAGATATCAGACGACCGCATCCGAGCCGCCTACGAGGAGGCGACGGGCGACACGATCGTGGAGACGTTTCGCCGCCTGAAGATCGATCCGGAAGAGACGCCTGCCGCGCTTGCCGTCCATCACGGTCCTTTCACGTGGGGACGGACGGCGGAAAAGGCCGTGGAGAACGCCGTCGTGCTGGAAGAGGTGGCGAAGATGGCGGCGATTACGGTCGCGTTAAATCCTTCGGCGCAGATGAATTCCGCTCTCGTGGAGAAACACTATTCACGCAAGCACGGTCCGAACGCCTACTATGGACAACGCGGATAAAATCGCGCGTTCATACACGCATCGGGCGATGGACACGGAGTTCCGCGTGTCCTTCGGCGAGCAGGAGGATGAAGCCCAGTGCGCCTCGGCGGCGGCGGTGGCATTCGCGCGCATCGACGAGCTGGAACGCCTGCTTAGCCGGTTCGACGACACGAGCGACGTGGCCGTTATCCGCGCGCTCCGTCCCGGCCAGGTGGCGACGGTTGCGCCCGAGACGATGGCGATTCTCATGGAGTGCGTGCGCGTCTGCGCGGCGACGGGCGGCGCGTTCGACCCTACTGTCGGTGCGCTCATGGCGCGGCTGCGGCACGAGCAGGATGGCGGCAAGCGGAATGCCGACTGGCAGATGGACAAGGCGGCGCTCGACGACCTGTTGGCGCGCGGCGGTATGCAGCGGCTTGTGCTGGACGTGGAGCATCTGCGCCTCGCCGTCACGCCCGACCGCCTCGGACGCGAGACGCCTCTGGAGCTGGACTTCGGCGGCATCGGCAAGGGTTTCGCGCTCGACGAATGCCGCAAGATTCTGGCGAGCGAGCAGTTCGAGATGTCGTGTTTTCTCCTGGATGCCGGTACTTCGACGCAATGGGCGCAGGGCTTGGGCTGGAAGCTCGGCGTGGGCGGCGCGTGGAAGAATCGCACGCGGCTGGAGACCGTGCTGAAGGTGAAGGACGCCGCGCTCTCGGGCTCCGGCTTCGAGCTGCAAGGGGAGCATGTGGTAGATGTGCGGCGGCACGGCGCGGCGCGGCGGTGGGGCCAGGCTTGGGCATGGTGCGAACGATCCGCTGCCGTCGCTGACGCCCTTTCTACGGCGGCGCTCTCGCTTTCTCCGCGCGAGCTGGCTGCGGCAGCGCACGCATTGGACGCGCGTATCCTCGTAGCGCGCCGTCAGCCGCCGATCCTCGACAGGCTGCGCGACCCGCTTGCGTGGTTTCCGGCCTAGAGGAAACGTCCGGTAAGGCTGGCGGGGTTCTTGGCGATCTCGGCGGGCGGGCCTTCGGCCACCAGGTTGCCGCCGGCATCGCCGCCGCCGGGGCCGAGGTCCACGATCCAATCGGCGCAGCGCATCACGTCAACGTTGTGCTCGATGACGATGACGGTGTTGCCACCTTCGCGGAGCTTCAGAAGCAGCTGCATGAGCTTGGCGATGTCGTCGAAGTGAAGGCCCGTGGTCGGCTCGTCGAGAAGGTAGAGCGTCTTGCCGGTAGAACGGCGAGAGAGCTCGGTGGCGAGCTTGATGCGCTGGGCCTCGCCGCCGGAGAGCGTGGTGGCGGGCTGGCCGAGGCCGATGTAGCCGAGGCCCACGTCCACGAGCGTCTTCAGCTTGGCCGCCAGACGCGGTACCTTTGCGAAGAACTCGTACGCCTCGGCTACGGTCATGTCGAGGACGTCGGAGATCGTCTTGCCGCCGTAGGTGACCTCGAGCGTCTCCTTGTTGAACCGCTTGCCGCCGCACTGTTCGCAGGTGACGTAGACGTCCGGCAGGAAGCTCATCTCCAGTTTGCGCACGCCGTCGCCGCCGCATGTCTCGCAACGTCCGCCCTTGACGTTGAAGCTGAAGCGCCCGGCCGTGTAGCCACGCGCCTTGGCGCCTTCGGTCTTGGCGAAGAGGTCGCGGATCTCGGAGAAGAAGCCCACGTAGGTGGCCGGATTCGAGCGCGGGGTGCGCCCGATGGGCGACTGGTCGATCTCGATCACCTTGTCGATATGCTCCATGCCGGTGAGCTTGCGGAACTTGCAAGGCACGGCCTTGGCATGGTAAAGGCGGCGCATCAGCTCGCGCTTGAGCGTCTCGTCCACGAGCGTGGACTTGCCGCTGCCGGAGACGCCCGTGACGACCGTGAACGTGCCAAGCGGGAAGCGGACGGTGATGTCCTTGAGGTTGTGCCCGGTGCAGCCGGAAATCGTGAGCCACTTGCCTTTCTTGGCCGAACGCAGTTCGGCCATCTGGGCTGAGGGATCCGCAGATGCAGCTATTGCCTTCTTTCCGTTGAGATAATCGGATGTCAGCGTGCCGGCCTTGAGGAGTCCGGCGTAGGGGCCTTGGTACATCACGCGGCCGCCCTCGCGTCCGGCGCCAGGGCCAAGGTCGACGATCCAGTCTGCCGTGCGCATCATCTCGCCGTCGTGCTCCACGATCACGACCGTGTTGCCGCGGTCGCGCAGGGTCTTGAGCATGGCGATGAGGCGCTCGTTGTCGCGCGGGTGGAGGCCGATGGTCGGCTCGTCGAGGACATAGAGCACGCCTACGAGGCCGCTGCCGATCTGCGAGGCGAGGCGGATACGCTGCATTTCGCCGCCGGAGAGCGAGCTGGAGGAACGGTCGAGGGTGAGGTAGTCGAGTCCGACGTCATTGAGAAAGCCGAGACGTTTGACGATCTCCTTCAGCACGTCCTTCATCGCCGCCGCGTCTGCCGGTTCGAGCTTGATCGTCTTGAAAAAGGACAGCGCGTCCTTCACGGGCATGGCCATGACCTCGACGATGGTCTTGCCGGCCACGGTGGCGACGCGCGATTCGGGTCGCAGGCGCGTGCCGTGGCAGGCGGGGCACGGGCGGTCACTCTGGTACGCCTCGAACTTCTCGCGCCGCTCGTCGCTTTCCGCGTTCTCCATCATGCGCTTGACGGAATCGAGCACGCCGGCGAAAGGCTTGTCCTCGCGGCGCCAGGGGAGGACGAGGTCGTCGTCGAAGCCGTGCATGAGCTTGTGGCGGAAGTCCTTGGGAAGCTTCTCGTAGGGGGTGTCGAGCTTCACCTTGTACTGCTTGGCGATCCGCGCGAGGATTTCGTTGTAGTACATGATCGCCATATGTCCGGCGCGGCGCCAGGGATGGATGCACTCGCGCAGAGGGAGCGTCTTGTCAGGCACCACAAGGTCTTCGTCAAAGAAATAGATGGAGCCGAGTCCGCCGCAGGTGGGACATGCGCCGAAAGGCGAATTGAAGGAAAAGGAGCGAGGCTTCAGCTCGTCGAAGGAGAGCTCGCAGTCTGGACAGGCGTTCTTTTCGCTGTAGGTGGTCTCGCCCGTGCCGAGACGGTCGACGGAGATGAGGCCGTTGCCGGTCTTGAGGCCGAGTTCGACGGAATCGGTAAGGCGAGTGACGAACTGCGAGTTAAGAGTTGAGCGTGATGAGTGAAGATCCTTTTCGCCCACCTCTTCACGCTCATTGGGAATCACCAGACGATCGATGACGACGTCGATAGAGTGGTTTTTCTTCTTGTCGAGGGTGGGAACCTCTTCGATGGGATATGTGGCGCCGTCCACGCGTACGCGTACGAACCCGGCGCGGCGAATATCGGCGAGTGTCTCTTCGTGGCGACCCTTGCGGCCCTTTACCACGGGCGCGTAGATGATGAACTTCGTGCCGGCGGGGAACTTCAGGAGCGTTTCCACGATCTGTTCCGCGCTCTGGCGGCGAACGGGCTTGCCGCAGTGGGGGCAATGGGCCACGCCGACAGAACCGTACAGGAGGCGCAAGTAGTCGTGGATCTCCGTGACGGTGGCGACGATGGAGCGTGGGTTGCCGCCGGAGGTGCGCTGTTCAATGGCGATGGCGGGGGACAGGCCCTCGATGCGCTCGACGTCCGGCTTCTGCATCTGGTCGAGGAACTGGCGCGCATAGGCGGAGAGCGACTCCACGTAGCGACGCTGGCCCTCTGCGTAGAGCGTGTCGAACGCGAGGGAAGACTTGCCGCTGCCGGAGAGCCCGGTGACGACCGTGAGCGAGTTGCGCGGGATGCGAATATCGATATTGCGCAGGTTGTGGACCTTCGCGCCTTCAATGATGATGTCTGCCGCCATCCGCTATGCCTTCGCCTGCTTGCCGTAGAGGGCATGGGCCTGGAGAATCGCGAGGATCGCGAACAGGGCGATCAGCAGCTCGCCGCCTTCTTCGAGCGCCGTGAAGAGCGAGGAGATGGAATCGATCTCGTCGCCTTTCGGCTTGGGAATGCCGCGCAGGTGGCGCACCCATGCGGGCATGCGGTCGCAGAGCTGCACCATTACGCCGGCGGCGCCGAAGCAGCACATCGACCAGGCGGGGGGAACCTTTTTGAAGAATCCGACGATCAGGTCCTTCGCGAAGTATGCCAACGTGACGCCGAACACGCCGAAGAAGAGCGAGAAGTAGGCGATCGCGAGCGCCTTGGCGCCGAGCGGAATCGGCAGGCCGCTCGACGTGGCTGCCCGCGTGAGAAAGCGCATCTTGAACGGCGTTCCCTTGAAGCTTGTCACCACGTCCGGATAGAGGGCCTTCATCGCCCACAGGTGCCAGTCAAGCTGCTTGACGACGGCCATGAACGCGACGCAGGAGACCGCCGCGCAAAGGATTGTCCGGCGCGTACGCGAGCCGGTGAACGGACACTTCCACCAGACGAGCGGGATGAGGGCCGCGTAGAAGGGGATCGTCGCAAGCTCGAATGGCGAGTAGCCGTCCTGGTTGAACGCATGGTTCAGGGCAACCGGTTCCATCACAAGCCATGTCACGATCAGGGCCAGCAGACCGGCCATGAAGATGACCGGCCCGGTCAAGTAGGATTTGCTATTCATCGAGGGTTCCCTTGTAGGTGACGCGCTTGACCTTCTGGATGGAGGTGCGGACAAGCGGTTCCTCCAAGACGACGATCTTGCGGATTCGTTTGTAGTCGGCGAGTTCCTGGCAGCGCTTGTGGACATGCTCCTTGACGATTTGCACGGCCTTGTCCCATGCTACGGGCTGCCCGCCGTTCTGCTCGGCCAGGAGATCCATGTTCGGATGGACCACGCATCCAACCTTTTCGCCCGGGACGCCGCCCGTCGTGTAGCCGATCACCACGCAATCCGCCACGACCGGATCGACGGCGAGGTGGTTTTCGACCTCTTCCGGATAGATGTTCTTGCCCTCGCGGTTGACGATGAGCGCCTTCTTGCGGCCGCAGATCGTGATGAGGCCGTCGTCGGCCACCGAAGCGAGGTCGCCCGTCTTGAGCCATTCCCCGTCGAACGCCTCTTCCGTGGCGGCGGGATTGTGCCAGTAGCCCTTCATCGTGATGGGGCCGCGAATCTGAAGTTCGCCTACGCCCTGGTCGTTCTTCTCGGCCAGACGCACTTCAATGTTGGGCAACTTCATGCCTATTGTGCCGATTCGTGCGCACTTGGGTCCTGCGATGGAAACGACGGGGGAACATTCGGTGAGGCCATAACCCTCCAGAATCGGAATGCCAAGAGCCTTGTAACCGGTAAGGACATGCGTGGGACAGGGCGCCCCTCCTACAATCATGAAGCGCAGGCGCCCACCAAGCCCCTTCTTGACATTCGCGTAGACGAGACACTTGAGTCCGATTCCCATCAAGAACCGTGCGCGCTTTGACGCCTTGAGCTTCGCTTCTATGCGGTCGTATATCTTCTCCGCAAGAAGCGGCACGCTCATCACGATCGTTGGACGGAGGAACTTGACATCCTCGCCAATCGTATAGAGCGAACGCACAAAATACATGCCTGCGCCCTTGGCGATCGGCACGACGAAGTTCGTGCAGAAAGAAAAGGCATGGAAAAGAGGAAGAACGACGAGAAACACGTCCTTGGACGTGATGTGCTCGCCTTCCTCGGCGAAAATCGCAAGCGCGCCTTCGGCATCCGCGACAAAATTGGCGTGCGTCAGCATCGCGCCCTTGGGCTTGCCGGTCGTGCCGCTCGTGTAGATGACAGACGCCACATCCTCGGGCGCAGCGACGTTCCGGTCAAACCACGCCCCCTGGACCGGAACCGTTGCAGAGGCCTTCAATGCGGCGTAGCCGTGGACCGGCACCGTGCCGATTCTCTCCAGAAGCGAATCCGCGCCATCGACGATGACGACGGCGCGGACAGACGGCAGGTTCGGCAGGATTTCCCGCATCATCTCAAGATGCGCAGAGTCCGTCGTGACAACGACGGCACCCGAATCCTTGAGGATGTATTCGACCTCGCCAGAATGAAGCTTCGGATCAAGCGGCACCACGCTCACGCCCGCACCGCTGCAGGCCAGATAGGATTCCAGCCAGTCTGGGCCGTTCGGAAGAATGACGGCAACGTTCTCCGCGCGCGGCTTGAGCAAAAAGGTCGTTCCATAGGCTTCAGCGACCTGCCGCACGCCCGCAAGGAACTCCGCATACGTGAGCTCACGCCACTTTTTGTCAACAAAAGACTTCAACGCCACCGTTTGTGGCGTTTTGCTCGCAAATTTTTCAAGATATGAACGGATTGTCATCGCGTGTACATCTTTTTACGGGGAATATTCTACCAAAATCTGAGCATCCTAGCAAGGGCCGCATGTGATACAATACGGACATGAAACTTCGACACCTCTTGTGCGTGGCCGCGTTGGTTGTTCAGGCCGGCGAGATTCCCGACATGCCGGCGGCATATCGCGCCGATCAGGCCGTGACGATTGCAGCGGCAGCGCAGGCTTCGACGGAACGTTTCCCAGACGCAGACACCATCATGGTAGACGACCGTCTTCACACCGCCTACGCACCGGATGGGACGGATTGCACGTGGGACGACGAATGGGTGAAGGTTCTTACCGAGAAAGGGCGACGGTCGTACGCGACGCTCTCCATCTCGTTCAACGCTCGCTACGGCGACGCCGCGATCTTTTGCGTGGAGATCGTCGGCACGAACGGGCAGGTGCGGGCGGTCGACTTTACGCGCCTTGTGAAGACGGCTACCGACAACTCCGGCATGAGCTCGAACATTGTCGATCCTCTCCAGCGACGCATGACATGTGCCGTTCCCGGACTTGCCGTGGGCGAGATCCGGCACGTGCGTTACGCGCGTCGTACGCGCAAGCCGCGCATGAGGGGGACGTGGGCCGACTTCAACATGCTTGAATACACGGCGCCGATCCTCTCGACGGTCGTTACCGTCGACCAGCCGGACGTCAACCCCGTCCGCCACGCCGTCCTTCGCCACGCGTTCAGCAACACCGTGGTCCGTGCGGCAGACATGTCGCTCGGAAACGGGCGTACGCTCCTGCGCTGGACGGCGCGCGACGTGCCGCAGGCGTTTGCCGAGCCGAACATGCCGCCGCTCTCGCGGTGCGTGCAGGGCGTATGGCTCTCCACGGCGGTGGACTGGCCCACTGTCTCCCGCTGGTACTGCAAGCTGTGCGAGCCGCATCTGGCCGCCACCACGCCGGCGATGACGAACCTGGTGCGCGACTTGACGAAGGGTTGCGCCACGCGCGCCGCGAAGGTGCGCGCGCTCTTCAAGTTCGTCTCGCAAGAGGTCCGCTACATGGGCCTTACGCTGGAGGATGGCGCGCCCGGCTACGAGCCGCACGACGTGAACGTCACCTTCGACAACCGCTACGGCGTCTGTCGCGACAAGGCCGCCCTCCTTGTGGCACTCTTCCGCATCGCGGACATCCCGGCATATCCCGTCCTTATCCACGCGGGCGCGAAGATGGATCCCGACGTGCCGATTCCATACTTCAACCATGCCATCGTGGCGGTCAAACGTGAGGGCGGAAAGGAGAAGGGCGAACGCCGCGAGCAAGAAACATCCTCCTCGCCTTTCATTCTGATGGATCCCACCGACGAGTCGAGCCGCGATCTGTTGCCGTCGTACCTTTCCGACCGTTCGTATCTGGCGGCAACGCCGGAAGGGGACGTCTTGCGCACGTCGCCCGTGAAACCAGTCGCGGAGAACATGTTGCGCATCGACTCCACAGGAACGCTCACTTCCGACGGTTCCATCCTGCTGACGAGCAAGTTTTCCTTCGACGGCATCAACGACACGGCGCTTCGCCACATGCTCCTGAAACGGACGCCTAAGGAGCGCCGTCAGGCCTTCGAGTCCTTCATCCGCTCGGTCGCGCCGGGCACGGAACTGCTGTCGCTCGACCTGCAACCCGCCGACCTGCGCGACACGGAGAGCCGTCTGGCGGCGACGACCGTCGCGCGCCTGCCGGAGGCCGTTCTGCGCGGCGAGACGAGAGACGCGCTCTCGCTCCCGTTCATCACGCAGGGGTTGAGCGTGGCGAATGCGCTTTTGGCAGAGAACACCGCGCTGGAGCAACGCCGTTTTCCGCTTGTGCTACCCTCCACCGCCGGTACGGTCGAGGCGCTGTCCCTGACGCTGGGTGAGGACGCGCTGGGGAAGGTGATGTCGTTGCCGGCTTCCTGCACCGTCACCAACGCGCCGGGCTATCTGTTTGCGCGCACGATGGCGGTGACGAACGGTGTTTTGAACGCGGTGCGGACGATGGAGGTTCGAGACGTCAACTTCGAGGTGTCGGCCTACGACGCCCTGCGGAACGCGCGCAAGGAAGTTGAGACGGCAGAACGCGCCCGACCGATGTTCGCCGCGCGGACGGACGACAACGCGAATGCGAAAGTCTTGTCGTCGCGTGAAATTGTCAAGTTCGTCTCGCCGACAAGCTGGACGTCGACGCACACGATCGAAAAGAAGATACTCACCTATCACGGCAAGAAGTCGAACGCCGAGATGAAATTCACCTACGCGCCGTCCACGCGCGCGATCGAGATCGTCTCTGCCACCGTCTCGAACGCGAACGGCAAGACGTTCGCTGTCACGCCCAAGGAAATCAACGAGATGGACTGCGGCTGGGCGGCAGGCGCGCCGCGCTATCCCTCTTCAAAGATATTGGTCGTAAACCTGCCGGGCGTGGAGATTGGCAGCGTGATTCGCACGACGGTGACGCGGACGGTGACAAACTCTCCCACAGCCTACACGGCGTTCTTGACTTTGGGCGGCATCAACCCTTACGATTTCGAAAGCTACGAGTTCCACGTGCCGACCGGCATGTCGTTCAAGGTCGAGGAAAAGAATTGGGAAAGCGGATATCTTGCCCGTTCGCGAACGACATCCAACGGCACGACGATCTATCGCTGGACTGCGACCAAGCCCCCTCGCGTGCCCGACGAGCCGTCCCAACCTCCGCTTGATCGCTGGCGGCCGTCTGTGACCATATCGACGGCGGACTGGAAGACGCAGGGCAACGCCATCCTCAATGCGCTTGCGCGGGCGCGCGCGGCCGGTTCAGAGGTGGCGAGACGCAAAGGCCGCGAATTGGCCGACATCACCGCGATCCGCACGTTCCTCGCGCACAATCTGCGCGTCACCGGTCCGGGTCTGTTCGAGCTGCCGTTCGATTGCGCGTTCTCGCCGCCCGACCGCGCGCTGGCCGACGGCTACGCTTCTGGCGCGGACCGGATGAACCTGCTCTTCA